>NZ_JBXWRL010000035.1:0-53584 GCF_059612885.1 Ruegeria sp. YKSD179
TCCATGGTCAAAACCCGCTCAATTCCTGCGCCAGTCAACATATTCGCGACTAGCTTGGCGCTGATTGGTGTTCGGGCTTTGGTACGGCGATCCTGCCGGGCATAGCCGAAATAAGGAATCACAGCAGTAATCCGCGAAGCCGAAGATCGGCGCAGGGCATCTGCGATAATCAGTAGCTCCATCAGGTTGTCGTTTGCCGGGTTTGAGGTCGGCTGGACAATGAACATATCCTCGCCGCGGACGTTTTCGAAAACTTCGACAAATATCTCACCGTCATTGAACCTTTCAACCCTTGCATCAACTAGGCCTTGGTCAACGCCGCGATGCAGGCTCATACGTCGTGCTATGGTTTCGGCAAGCGGAAGATTGGCGTTCCCAGCAATTAGCTTGGGTTCGTGAAGTGTCGGCATCGGCTGATTATCCCCGGCAGCAATGGCTATGTGACAGATTCGTGATGTTGACACCGCTTAGCATGGCCTTACCGTCCCGCAAAGATAACGCAGCGGAGAAATTGAACATGGCCCAGATTGACTACTTTTTTGCGACACTGTCGCCGTATACTTATTTGGCAGGAACAAGGCTGGAAGAGATTGCCGCAAAACATGGTGCGACGATCAACTACAAACCGCTGGATATCATCGCGTTGTTTGGTCGCACCGGAGGGACCCCACCCAAAGACAGGCATATTTCGCGGATCGAATACCGGGCACAAGAGTTATTGCGTCAGTCAAAAAATCTTGGGATGGATTTCAATTTGCAACCAGCACATTGGCCGACCAACGCTGCACCGTCATCCTATGCGGTGATTGCCGCGATTAAGGATGGATCAGGCGACGTCGGTAAACTTTGCCACTCGCTTTTGCGGGCGTGCTGGGCCGAGGAAAAAGACATTGCCGACGACGCGGTCATTCGTGATTGCCTTGAAAAAGCAGGCTTTGACCCGAATCTTGCCGACAGTGGTCTTTTGGTTGGTGCGGAAACCTATGCAGCCAATTTGGAAGAGGCTGTAGACAGGGGAGTCTTTGGCGCGCCCTTTTACATCACCCCGGATGACCAGAGGTTTTGGGGGCAGGATCGTCTGGACGATTTGGACCGGCACTTGGCCGAGATGAAGTAGTCCCTGTTTTCGGACGTATTAAACCGAACAACTGATCAGGTAGGGGGTAAAGCCCCTTACCCCTGCAACAGGCTCAAAAATTGATCGATCTGCTCGTTTGTAATGGACCAGTCACAAACCAATCTGCATGTCAGCAATTCTTCTTCGTCAGAGCCATCTAGCGTACCGGCCCACAAATGGTAAACCGCACCAGCCTGGTGAAGGCGTTTGTGCTGTTTACGAGTAAGGTTTGCAAAAATCATGTTGGCGTGCGGTTCATACGGAAATTCAGCACCCGCGTCGCGTAGGCCATTTGCTAGCCTGTTACAATTGGCGTTGGCCTGACGCGCGGACTTCAGCCAAAGATCATCTTTTAGATAGGCTGCCATCTGCGCCGACAAATAGCGATGTTTCGAAAACAGATGTGCCCCGCGCTTTCGGCGCAACTCGAATTCCCAGGCTTTACTTTCGTCAAAGAACACAACGGCTTCGACCCCCATCAGCCCATTTTTTGTACCGCCAAAACTAACCGCGTCAACTCCGGCCTTCCATGTCATATCTGCGGGCGAGCAATTCAGCGCGACTAAGGCGTTAGAAAATCGGGCACCATCCAAATGAACGGGCAGGTTGAATTCCTTGGCTACCGAGCAAAGTGCTTGCAGCTCTTCCAGAGTATACACCGTTCCCCGTTCCGTTACCTGAGTGATCGAAACCGGTCCACGTTGCGGCCCGTGCACGCCACGGGTTTCTTCGCCAGTGATGGATTGGCGCAGGGCATCGGGCGCCATTCTGTCGCCGCCAGGCACGAGGGTCAGTTTTGCGCCGCTGTAAAATTCCGGCGCGTTGCACTCATCCTCGTGTATATGAGCTACGGGAGAGCAGAATACCGTCTCCCATGGTTTGGAAAGAGTGGCCAGAGCCAGAGAATTCGCTGCGGTGCCAGTAGCAACCAAATAAACCGCCGCGCCGGGGGCCTCGAATATCCCGCGAATTCGATCTCGAACTTCGTTCATCAAAGTGTCGGCGCCATAGGCCATCTGATAGCCATCATTTGCTTTGGCCAGGGCAGCCAGAACTTCGGGATGAACTGGACCGGAATTGTCAGAGGCGAAATGCATTAGGTCGGCTCCTCAATAATGTAATCTTCCCATTCCTCTGTGGGGGTCTCAAATTCCGAGACAGTGCGACGTTGAACCGAGATTCCGGCTTTGTGAACGCTGTTCGGCGTACCAGACAATAACGGGTGCCAATCATAAAGGGGCCTGCCTTCCCACAAAAGACGGTAGGCGCAAGTTTGCGGCAGCCAGTAGGCGTGATCGTCGATATTGTCCGGCCTCATTACGATGCACTCCGGCACAAATTGATGCCGAATATCGTATTGGGTGCAGCGACAGGTCTCATCATCAAATAAGCGGCAGGCTACGCAAGTAAGCGCAACCTCACCGGTATCCTCATCTTCAAGCTTGTTCAGACAGCACTTCCCGCACCCGTCGCACAGCGCCTCCCATTCCTTCGGGCTCATCTTCTGCAGGGGCTTACGCTCCCAAAACTTTGGGGTCAGGCCAGATCGATCAATCGGATCAGCTGTCATAGAGCCGCCAGAATATCTTGGGCTTGCGCGCAGTCGTCATTCATTCTTGCGATCAAATTATCAAGTCCGTCGAAAGTCATTTCCGGCCTCAGATATTCAACTAAAGCAACGGATAGAGTCGCGCCGTAGAGATCGCCCGAGAAGTCAAAAAGATAGGTCTCAATATTTGGAATTTCGCCTTTAAACATGGGTCGAGTGCCAACAGACGCTGCGCCGCAATAGCTGCCCTGATGCGGTCCGCCAAGAACGTCAACCAATACGGCGTACACTCCGAATCTTGGCGGGTGGAGTCCTTCGATTGACATATTAGCGGTTGGAAATCCAAGCTCACGCCCGCGCTGCTCGCCACCGATTACTTCGCCTTCAATCCGGTGCCAATGTCCGAGCATAGCTGCAGCATCACGCGGCCTCCCGTCGCTCAATGCCTCCCGAATTGCTGTCGACGACACAACGTTTTCCGAACGTTCTTTCAGCGGAGCAATGGTTACCCCAAAGTCCATTTCCTGCCCAAACTTCACCAAGTCGGCCGCTGTCCCACTCCTTGCCTTGCCAAAGCAGAAATCGGCCCCAACGACCACGTGCGACAAGCCTAATCCGTTGCATATCACGTTTTGTGCAAATTCTTTAGGTGTGAGCCCGGCGAGCCCAGCATTAAACGGTAGCTCGTACAGCTTTTGGACACCCAACTTTTCCAATCGGTGTGCCCGGGCATTGCCACGCATCAAGCGAAATGGAGGCGCGTCAGGCGCAAAAAATTCACGTGGGTGTGGTTCAAAGGTCAGAACACCCAGTGGCGCATCCGGCGCCACATTGCGAGCCATTTCAATTACTGACCGATGGCCTAAATGCACCCCATCGAAATTCCCGATCGCTACGCTTGCGCCTCGATTCTCTGGCTCGACAAACTGAAAGTCACGGATGATCTGCATAACGACTGCCTAGCGGGACTGAGAACAGGGTTCAAGCATCTCATTGCGCTGAGCACACTCCGAAATTTGCATTTGTGGCGCAAAACCCAAACTATCTGTCTTATCGACCAACTTTGAAAGGATAATCCATCCGCAATGGGTAAACCTGCGGGGTCTAAAGCGCCCAAAACAACGTTGTTTTGTCCGAAAATCAGTCGAACTTGCGAGAAGGTGCCAGCACCATGGCTTCGCCAACCAATACCTTCTTGCCATCAACCGAACAATGGCAATCCAGCTTAACCCGGCGCTTGGAAAAGTCGATATCGATCACTTTGACCTCGGCATAAACCATGTCTCCGGGGCGAACGGGTGCGAGGAACTTCAGGGATTGGCCCATATACACCGTTCCGTGGCCGGGAAGCTGTTCGCCAATTACGGCTGATATCAAACCGGCTGTTAGCATGCCATGAGCAATACGACCTTCAAAAATCGTGTCGCGCGCGTAGTCATCGTCCAGATGCACAGGGTTTCTGTCGGTCGAGATCTGCGCAAACATCTCGATATCTTCGTCGGTTACTACTTTGCGCAGGTACCGGGTCATACCCATTTCGATGTCTTCTATGCAGATCGTCCCGCGAGGAAGATTGTCCAACATGATGCCCTCATCAAGAATCGTATGAGCAACAAAAGACCGTCAATTGTGCTCTGTTGGCAACTTTATTACTTCGCAACTGCAGAAAATCAAGTCTTTTTTATCTACCGCAAACGCCCAATCGAGTAAGTTGGATTGATATTTTCTTTTTCGTTGTGGGATCTTAAGGCATCTTCGTTGGGGTGGAGCGACGTTTTCGTTTCTACAGCGGATAATCCGCCAGTAATGAACAAGGAATCGAGGCCTTCGCCCATGCCGCCAGCAATATCAGTTTGCGGCCCGTCTCCGATCACAAGAATATCTGAGTCCGCAATGTCTGCCCCGAGTTCCAATAGCCTGCGCCTCGCCAGATCATAGATAGGCGGATGTGGTTTTCCAAAATACAGACTCTCACCGCCCATCTCGGTGTAAAGCTTTGCCAACGCCCCCGCGCACCATTCGCGTACCTCGCCGCGGTCAACGACGATATCGGGGTTCGCGCAAAGTAACTTCATGTCCTTCTGTTTGGCATAAAGGAAGTCCGGTCTGTTTACCGCCGGGTCTGCCATTGGATCAAAAGGTCCGCAGCAGACGATCCCGTCAGCCTGGTCAAGTGGTACACGTTCAATATGCAATGGATGATCCAGCAGTTTCAGCGGTTCAAAGAAACCGGCGTCTCGTTCCCATTCGCCCATAAAATAGACTTTTTCACCGACCGCGCCGCGAAACATTGCTGACCTCGCCGAGTCGCCACTTGTAGCGATGGTATCATAAGTGTCGCGCGGCACATTGAATTGGACAAGTTGTTCTGCAACACCTGCGCGGGGCTTAGGGGAATTGGTCACCAGAACTACACGACCACCTGTTGCGCGATAGGCTTGCAATGCTGCTACGGCCTCGGGATAGGCTGTAATACCATTGTGAACGCAGCCCCACAAATCGACAAAGAGTGCTTTGTATCGATTGGAGATTTCCGAAAGCGTGGAGATGATTTGGGTCATGGGTTCCTCATGGGGCGGGACGTATCATGTACCGATCCCTATGACAGAGGCTTCTATGATTGGCTATAGGAGGCCTTGTTATCTTCCGCACAACAACAGAAATTTTTTGGCACTCAGAAAGACTTACGAGAAATCTTTTTTCATCATGCTGAATAGGCTTTCGCGCGCGCGGATGCATTAAGAAGACTAAGCGCCCATGTAGGGCGCTTTGAGGTCGCGTATTACACTTTAAGGTTTGGTATGATTTGTTTCTTCCGGCTCATGATGCCCGGCAGAACAACAGAGTCGCCTTCCACTGTCACGCCAAAGCTCTTTTGAGCCACTGATTTGACCACGTCGTTGGGCACCAACAAGGTTGCCTCTTCATTCAGGATGTCGACAACGAACAAAAGGACTTGATCGACACCGTCTTCTTTCGACACCTCGATCATAGTTTCCGCCAAGCTCGCCTTTCGATCCAGTACGACACCAGGCGCGGTAGTTTCCAGAACTGAGACTCGGAACTTGGTTCCATCGACCTCATATTCCTTGCTGTCCATTCGGATCAACTCGGCGTCCGAGAAAGAAGAGACATCGGATTTTGCCGCAAACATCTCAGCGGCATAGGACGAGATATCTAATCCAAGTTCCGCTGCAAGGCTCTCGGCCACTTTACGATCGTGCGGGGTGGTTGTGGGTGAGCGGAACTCCAGAGTGTCGGACAGGATGCAAGTCAGCGCTGCGCCCTTGGCCCAGTCAGGCATTTTAGCCGCGTCTTCGCCCATCAAATCAACCAGAATGGTCGCTGTACATGCAAGTGGGCGTACGGTGATGTCGATCGGGCCCTTCGTTTCCAGCCCACCAACCAACTTGTGGTGGTCGATGATCGCGCGGATATCAGCTTGGTTTATGTTGTCGGGCAACTCTGCTGGATTGTTCGTATCAACGATGACAACAGGCGCGCTTTCGGTAACCTCGTTGATAATGCGTGGCTTTGGCAGATCCCAACGATCCAGCATGAAGGCAGCTTCGGTGTTGGGTTCGCCCAACAGCACGGCTTCGGCCTGTTCGCCTTTTACTTCGTTCAGATACCAAGCCCAAACTATAGGAGAACCAGTCGAGTCAGTGTCGGGTGATTTATGGCCAAAAACTTGGATTGTCATATCAGTGTCCTGAGGATGTACGATTTGCGGGCCTTATAGGGCTGGCAGAACCTGTTGTCACGCGACAGGACGGGGCTGCGACGGTTGGTCTGGCTTGGACCGCAGGTTAGAACGGTGCTCTTTCCAGTTTGTATCCAGCCAACTCAAGTTGGCGCAACAGGCCGTGAGTATCCGCCAGATGCCCGGCGCCTACTGCGATGACTACTGTTTGGTCTTTCAAAGGCAGAATTTTTTGCAGCCAATTGTTGTTTCGTTGCACAAGCAGCTGGTCTTCAAAACCTTCCCACTCTGCCTCAAATTCCTGGGGCGTCAGGCCTGAGGCCCTTTGTCCCTGTATTTTCGCCAATTGAATGATTTCCGCGTGCTTTTCCTCGAGATAAGCATTTGCCATGGTCATGAGTTGGTCATCACCTGACTGCAGCGCGCCTGCCAGCCTGACCAAAGACTGCACCTGTTCTTCCAGTGAATGGCTGTCGAACATGGCAATTAACTCTTCGACGCTTTCCAGAGAGTGTCTTGGGATCGCGTGTTCTTTGGCTATCTCAGTCAGGCGGGCATCCATGCCCCGGTCGAAATCCGGTGTTTCCATCAGGCAAGGTGGAATGCCTAGCATCATGCTCAGGAACCAAGGCCGCATTTTGGCGGCCATCCACCCTGGAATTCCACGCTCTGCCAGATTTGCGGATAGGGCCGCCCATTCTTCTTCGGCCATCAGATCGATCAGTGTTGGGCCCGAGGTAATCATTACTGGGCTAAAATCCTGCGCCAGATCCCGCTCGAAAGCGTCCATTTCTTCCTGAGTGATTTCGAAGTAGAAGGCATCTGCCTTTGACAAGGTTGGCGTCAGCCTTTCGACCACGTTGCCCATCCTTTCGTCATTGGTGTGCAACGTGCCGATCAAATGTAACACCGTATTGTCTTTCCGAGCGATCCAATGGTTGCCTTCGGGGAAGACAATTGAAGACAACGCTTTATCCAATTCTGCCCTTTCCTCAGACGACATTTCCAGCCGCAGATCGCGTCCTTCGCAGGCTCCGTACGCCGAAATCGGCAGAAGTAAGCAAGTGAGTAGAATCAACACGCGCATAGTTATCTTTCTGCCTCGTTCACGATGGTCACAGTGAGGTTTTAGCCCCCTGACTTTAATCCATGCAAGACGATATGTTTTCAGGACCGGGTCTGGCATTCCCTGCCAATCTGCCTAGCATGGTCCCATGGACCGCGAGCAGGATCTCTATCCCCCCGTCAAGGCTCTGTTAGAGCGTCAGGGGTACACAGTTAAAGGCGAGGTTGGCGCCGCAGATATCGTCGCCGTCAAGGGCGATGATCCGCCCATTATTGTAGAGTTGAAATTGAGGTTCACTTTGGCCTTGTTTCATCAGGCAATTTCGCGACTCACGATAACGGATCAGGTATATATAGCGGTTTGCAAACCTAAAGGTCGCACTGCTCGGCGTGCTCTCCGAGATAATCTGTCTTTGTGCCGTCGACTAGGGCTTGGGCTGATTACAGTTAAACCCGATGGCAGGGTCGAAGTACAATGTGACCCCGGACCATATGCGCCGCGTAAAAATCGAAGCAAGTCTGTCCGATTGTTACGCGAATTTGACCGGCTCTCAGGCGATCCGAACGCGGGAGGGGCAACGCGGCATGGAATTGTGACGGCGTATCGTCAGGATGCTCTGAAGTGCGCCGCTTATTTGGCCGAACATGGGGCGACAAAGGGCTCAGAAGTTGCAGGCTCAACCGGTGTTAGCGGAGCGACTCGGTTGATGCGTGACAATCACTACGGATGGTTTGAAAAGGTAGAAATAGGCGTCTATACCCTGACAGCCGTCGGGTCCGAAGGTTTGAAGCACTGGGCTTATAGTTGGGAAGAAACCAGCTGAGCAACTTGTTGACGAGCGTACACTAAAAAATTTTCCTGACATTGTTGACTCGTCCCCGATCACCCCTTAGCTATGCGTCGTTATCACTCGGAGACGTCGAGTGCTAACGCCTCGCTTTTTGGCGAGGGGAGGATAAACAAACTTTGAGCCCAAGGAGCTGCAAAGATGGCATTGAAACCGCTTCATGACCGTGTGCTGGTTCGTCGCGTGGAAAGCGAAGAAAAAACCGCAGGCGGCCTGATTATTCCCGACAGCGCAAAAGAAAAGCCAAGTGAAGGCGAAGTCGTTGCGACCGGCGAGGGAGCACGCAAGGACAGCGGCGAATTGATCGCGATGGCTGTTAAAGCTGGCGACAAGATTTTGTTCGGCAAATGGTCGGGCACCGAGGTTCAGATCGACGGCGAAGAGCTGCTGATGATGAAAGAAAGCGACATCATGGGGATCATTGAGTAAGCCGAATGCTTTCTCTGATCTTCATCACAACATAATTTCTCAAGGAGAAACGAAATGGCTGCAAAGGACGTCAAGTTCGACACCGACGCCCGTAACCGTATGCTGGCGGGTGTAAACATCCTGGCCGACGCGGTAAAAGTGACCCTGGGCCCTAAAGGGCGCAATGTGGTTCTGGACAAGTCTTTCGGTGCACCTCGCATCACCAAAGATGGCGTAACTGTCGCCAAGGACATCGAACTGGAAGACAAGTTCGAAAACATGGGCGCGCAGATGGTGAAAGAAGTCGCCAGCCGCACCAATGATGAAGCCGGTGACGGTACCACTACGGCAACCGTTCTGGCTCAGGCTATCGTCAAAGAAGGCCTGAAGCAGGTTGCTGCCGGACTGAATCCGATGGACCTGAAGCGCGGCATCGACCTGGCGACCGCCAAGGTCGTTGAGGGAATCCAAGCGGCTTCGCGCGAAGTCAAAGACTCGGCAGAAGTGGCACAGGTCGGTACCATCTCGGCCAACGGCGAAGCAGAGATCGGCCAGCAGATTGCAGACGCGATGCAGAAGGTTGGTAACGAAGGCGTTATCACCGTCGAAGAAAACAAAGGTCTGGAAACCGAGACCGACGTTGTCGAAGGTATGCAGTTCGACCGTGGTTACCTGTCGCCTTACTTTGTCACCAACGCAGACAAGATGATCTCAGAACTCGACGACTGCATCGTCCTGTTGCATGAAAAGAAACTCTCTTCGCTGCAGCCAATGGTTCCGCTGCTTGAGCAGGTGATCCAGTCGCAAAAGCCGCTGCTGATCATCGCAGAGGACGTTGAAGGCGAAGCGCTCGCAACTTTGGTTGTGAACAAACTGCGTGGCGGCTTGAAAATCGCGGCTGTCAAAGCACCTGGCTTTGGCGATCGTCGCAAGGCCATGCTGCAGGATATCGCGATCCTGACCGGTGGTCAGGTCATCAGCGAAGACTTGGGCATGAAGCTTGAAAATGTCACAATGGACATGCTGGGCACTGCCAAGAAGATCGAAATCACCAAGGACGAAACCACCATCGTTGACGGTGCAGGCGAGAAAGCCGAGATCGAAGCACGTGTTGCTCAGATCCGCACCCAGATCGAAGAAACCTCTTCTGACTACGACCGTGAGAAGCTGCAAGAACGCGTTGCCAAACTGGCAGGAGGTGTTGCTGTTATCCGCGTCGGCGGCATGACCGAAGTTGAAGTGAAAGAGCGTAAAGACCGTGTTGACGATGCTCTGAATGCAACCCGCGCTGCCGTTCAGGAAGGTGTTGTTGTGGGCGGTGGTGTTGCGCTGGTTCAGGCAGGCAAAGCACTGAACGAACTGGAAGGCGCAAACGCGGACCAGAACGCTGGTATCAACATCGTCCGCAAGGCGATCGAGGCGCCGATGCGTCAGATCGCTGAAAACGCTGGCGTGGACGGTGCCGTAGTTGCTGGCAAGGTTCGCGAGTCCTCAGATGCCGCGTTCGGCTTCAACGCACAAACCGAAGAATATGGCGACATGTTCTCGTTCGGCGTCATCGACCCGGCCAAAGTTGTCCGTACCGCTCTGGAAGATGCGGCATCGGTTGCGGGCCTGTTGGTTACCACCGAAGCGATGGTTGCAGACAAACCTGCCAAAGAAGGTGCAGCGCCAGGCGGCGGTATGCCTGACATGGGCGGAATGGGCGGCATGATGTAATCTGCTCAGGTCTCAGACTTGTCCGCGGGGTCGCCCTTGGGCGGCCCCGTTTCGTTTTTGGCACAACCGATTTCAGATTAAGTTCCGAAAAACCAACAATCAAACCGGCATCGCTGTCTGCCGATTCAGAGTGTGCAAAGGTGGCCTGAACCGATATGTGGTGGATATGAGACTGTTCCTTTTGACCGCTTTGACTATGTGTGCATTTGCGGCGAACTCTATCCTCAATCGCATGGCGATTGACAGCGGGGCGGCCGATCCTTCTGGTTTTGCGGTGGTTCGGGTTCTTACAGGTGCGTTGACGCTTGCTGCGTTGGTGCTTTGGAGCGGTAAAAAACTGCCCGTGCTACATCGTCGACGCGTGATCGGAGCAGGCGCGCTGTCTGTCTACATGGTCGGTTTCTCATTGGCTTATGTAACGCTTGATGCAGGCCTGGGCGCACTGATCCTGTTTGGGGTCGTGCAGATTTCTATGTTTTCTTTTACGGCATTGACTGGGCTGGTGCCCACGTCCCGTCAACTGATCGGCGCGGGTATAGCCTTGTTCGGGCTTGCATACGTTCTATGGCCGACCGGCGCTGTGCAAGTTGACACCAAAGGCGCTCTTTTAATGACCAGTGCTGGTATAGGATGGGCGGCGTATTCGTTGGCTGGGCGGTCCGAACCTGATGCTTTGTCTGGCACTGCGGCAAACTTTGTCGTGGCGTTGCCAGTGACCGCCATCGCTTTGAAAATCTCGGGCATGTACTGGCAAATGACAGGTATGGGTTTTGTCCTGGCTGCCTTGTCTGGCGCAGTGACATCTGGGCTGGGATATGCCTTGTGGTATAGTGTTCTGCCCGGACTTTCGCCCGCAATAGCTGCGGTCGTACAACTTAGTGTTCCCGTCATTGCCATCATCGGAGGCGTGCTGTTGTTAGGCGAGGTCGCATCTTTTGAACTGTTACTCGGTGCAGTCATGGTTTTGGGCGGGATTGGGTTGGCGGTCGGCCGCTTGCCGCGCCGCTAGGGCTTCCATCAGGACGGCGCAGCCCTTAACTAGCGGGCATGAAGTTGCTTCTCGCCACGTTTTTCTTTTTAGTTCCAGCAGCGGTCAGCGCGAAATGCGTTGTCCTGTTGCACGGCTTGGCACGCACTGAGGCTTCATTTTCTGTTATGGAGCAGCTCTTCAAAGCGCACGGCTACACAGTTGTGCGGCCCGGATATCCTTCGACAGACCTGCCGATATATGATTTGGCCAACCAGACGTTGCCCGAAGCATTTACGGGTTGTGGGGACGACAAAGCCAACGTGGTTGCGCATTCCATGGGCGGCATCCTTTTGCGTTACTGGATGCAAGACAATCAGCCGGAAAATCTGGGCCGAGTGGTAATGTTGGGTCCGCCAAATCAGGGTAGTCAATTGGTAGACGAGTTGGGGGACTGGGAAGTTTTTGGCCTGCTGCACGGTCCTGCGGGGCTGGCATTGGGGACCGGTCCAGAAGGCGTTCCACGCCTCCTGCCGCCGGTTGAATTTGAGCTCGGGGTAATTGCCGGTGAAAACTCGCTGAATCCCTTCTTTTCCTCGCTGATTGATGGACCAGATGATGGCAAAGTCTCAGTGGAGACCACTAAGGTCGACGGCATGTCCGATCACATCGTAATGCCGGTGACACATACTTTTATGATGAATAACCCACGTGTGATGGCGCAAGCGCTTCACTTTATCGAGTTTGGAGAGTTCGACCCCCAAATTACTTGGCTGGATGGGGTTTTGGACGTGATCGACGAAATCTGTATTGGCCAAGATTGTGCAGAACCAGCTTCGGATTCGACTAGATGACGGCACTGGAGTTGACGTTTTCCGGTGCAGATGTGCTGTTGCCGGAGTATGGCTTAGCTCGCGCTGACCTTAGCATTGCTGATGGTTTGGTGCAGTCAAAACAAACTGGGCGGTGCATTGATTTATCCGGGTATATCGTTTTACCCGGAATAGTTGACCTGCATGGTGACGGGTTCGAGCGCCATATTGCTCCGCGACGTGGAGCAATGAAGCAGATTGCCGAAGGCATACTTTCGGTTGAGGCGGAACTGGCCGCAAATGGAATTACGACTGCTGTCTTGGCCCAATTCCACAGCTGGGAGGGCGGGGTTCGCGGCCCGGAATTTGCTGATCAAGTTTTCAGGGGTATCTCTGAGGTCAAAGATAGTGTTGTTACCGATCTGATCCCGCAGTTGCGATTTGAAACGCATATGCTTGACGATTTTGCGGGACTACCTGAACGCGTCGCCGCGTGGGAGGTTCCCTATTTGGTTTTCAATGATCACTTGCCGCATGACCGACTGGCCGAAGGGCGCACGCCGCCGCGACTTACCGGGCAAGCATTGAAAGCTGGTCGCAGCCCAGAGAACCACTTTGAGTTGCTGAAGACCTTACATGCGCGCCGAAACGAAGTTCCTGCGGCATTGGATGAACTTTGCATGGCCCTTGCCGCGAATGGCGTCCGATTGGGTAGCCACGACGACGCGACCGCTGAAACCAGATCGCAATGGCGTACGCGCGGAGTACGAATATCTGAGTTCCCTGAGACACTTGCAGCCGCAGAAGCGGCGCGGCAAGAAGGGGATTTCATCGTACTTGGATCCCCAAATGTAGTACGCGGGGGATCGCACAAAGGAAACGTGAGCGCGCTTGACTTAATTTCGATGGGTCTGTGCGATGCGCTTGCTTCTGATTACCATTACCCAAGCCCGCGTCGCGCGGCTCTGATGTTGGCAAATAGCGGGTTTATGGATTTGGCTGGCGCTTGGAATCTCGTATCTTCTGGCCCCGCGCGCGTGTTGGGAAAGACTGATCGAGGGTCTTTATCAACCGGAAAACGTGCAGATTTGGTGATATTGGACTCCAAAACGTTCCGGGTTGCGGCCACTTTGTCCGCTGGGCGATTAAGTTATATGTCAGGCGATATTGCTGCCCGGTTTGCTGCCTAAAGTCCAGCGAAGACCTATTTGGTATTCGTAGAGCGCATCAGCGAATGACGCGGTTGAAATGTCCCATCTTTCGACCGGCCTTGACCTCAGCCTTGCCATAAAGATGTAAGGCCACGTCTCGTTCCTGCACAAGATCAGCCACTTTATTCACGTCGTCGCCAATCAGGTTTTCCATCACCACATCCGAATGACGCTGTCCATCGCCCAGAGGCCACCCTGCAACCGCTCGAATATGCTGCTCGAATTGATCCACAGCACATCCATTCTGCGTCCAGTGTCCAGAATTATGAACTCGAGGAGCGATCTCGTTAACTATCAGGCCTTCTGGTGTCACGAACAGCTCGACTCCCATTACGCCCACGTAATCCAACGCGTTCAATATGTTGGCCGCAAGCAATACCGCGTCTGTGCGCATCGCGGGTGGGAGACGAGCCGGGACTGTCGTCGTATGCAAGATGCCATTGCGGTGAACGTTTTCGCCCGGATCGAAACATGAAACTTGGCCGTCCAATCCCCGCGCGGCAATGATTGAAATTTCATGGCTGAAGTCGATGAAACCTTCGAGGATGGCAGGCGCTCCGGCCATCTCCGAAAGCGCTGTTTCAGCATCTTCGGGCCTTTGCAGCCTGACCTGACCTTTTCCATCATAGCCAAACCTGCGGGTCTTTAGAATTGCTGGAGCACCAATCTGTTCAATTGAAATACGCAGACTTTCGAGATCGGTGACATCAGCGAACGGTGCTGTTCGGAGCCCAAGACCCTGCAGAAAGGCTTTTTCGGTCAGACGATCCTGACTAACACGCAAAGCCTCGCGTCCCGGATGGATTGGGCGGTGAGCCTCCAGCAGGTCCAAGGTTTCGGTCGGGATGTTTTCGAACTCGTAAGTGATGACGTCCACCGAAGCAGCAAAGGATGTCAGCGCATCGGCATCGTCATACGCGGCAGTTGTTACATGGGCAGCCACCTGGCCCGCAGGCGGGTTAGGGCCGGGCTCGTAGATGTGGCTTACAAATCCCAGTCGGGCTGCAGCAACCGAGAGCATCCGCCCAAGCTGACCACCACCCAAAATCCCGATTTTCGCGCCGGGTTGCAGTGCCTTACTCATCAACGGGTTCCTTAGGAATAGAAGCGGACAACGCGTCACGCCAGGCGTCCAGCCGTTTGGCTAGCCCTTCGTCCTGTAAGGCAAGAATGCCTGCTGCCATCAACCCTGCATTTGAGGCTCCAGCCGATCCAATGGCCATTGTTGCAACCGGGAAGCCCTTGGGCATCTGAACGATTGAATAAAGTGAATCAACGCCCGACAACGCGCGGGTTTGCACAGGAACACCTATAACCGGCACCCGTGTTTTCGAAGCCATCATGCCGGGTAAATGGGCTGCTCCTCCTGCGCCGGCGATTATCACCTGCAACCCGCGAGACACAGCGCTTTTTCCGTATTCCCATAACCGATCCGGGGTACGATGAGCTGAGACAATGCGTTTTTCATAAGCGATGCCCAGTTCATCAAGAATATTGGCGGATTCCTTCATGGTGGACCAGTCCGACTGGCTGCCCATGATGATTCCAACTTTGATCTCGCCCATCCGCCAGCACTCCGCCCTTAGAAAGAGCGCGCACTATAGCCAAATCCACCTTGGTGGCAATGTAGAGCAGGGTTTTCAGGCGATGATATCTGGGGTCAGACGATCTTCGATCAATCTAATAATGTCTTTGAGGCGAAGTTTCTGCTTTTTCAGCCGTTTTATTGTTAATTGATCTGATGTACCCTTGGCCTGCAGTGCTTCAATCGCTTCGTCAAGATCGCGGTGTTGCCGTCGAAATACTTCGAGTTCGACCCTCAAAACCTCGTCAGTCTTCATGGAAATGTCAGTGGGCGCATTCATGGGCGACTCATGTTTTTGGCGGTGCTTCCCACACAAGATAGTGTCTTGATTTGAATCGGGCCAGCCCTTGTGGACATCCTGAATTGTTCCCATATGTTATTGCAAGCGGTTGCCAGAACGGGGCCGCCACATACGTCGCTTTGGCAAAAAAGGACGAATATACGTGTCGAAACTTACTCTTGGCTCCTACCCGCATCTTTTGGGGTTCGAGCAGTTGGAACGCCTTTTGGAGCGGTCAGCAAAGGCCGGAAACGAAGGATATCCACCCTACAATATCGAGCAGACTTCTGATTTTTCATATCGAATTACTCTGGCGGTGGCAGGGTTTGCCGAAGAGGACCTGTCGATTACGATCGAGGATCGTCAACTTGTGATCCGTGGCCGTCAAAACGACGACAGCGAGGGTCGTATATTCTTGCATCGTGGTATTGCGGCACGTCAGTTTCAGCGCATGTTTGTGTTGGCCGACGGGGTCGAAGTGGGCGAAGCGATAATGGAAAATGGTCTGTTGCACGTGGATCTGACCCGCGCCGTTCCTGAAACCGTGGTGCAAACAATCAACATAAAAAAGGGGTAAGGGCTATGAATACACCTATTGAACTCAACACCGAAGGTGACCGCATCGTTTACGTCAAAACGGTCGAGGTTGCTGACCTGCCAAGCGATCTTAGGGATCAGGCGGGCGATTTGGACCAACTTTATGCCGTACATGATTCTGATGGACAACGATTGGCACTGGTAGCGGACCGAAAGCTTGCATTCGTTTTGGCGCGCCAGAACGACATGTCTCCTGTCCCGGTGCACTGAATCGTCGGCGAGGTAAAATTCACTATATAAATGACGTGACATTCCTGCCGGGTCGGGCAATGGATGTGCCCTGATGGGGTGCGACCACGAGCCAACTTACGGAGACGCGGGAATAATCATGAGCTGGTTTGATTTTGATTGGGTAGATGCGTTTACCGACCGCGCATTTGGTGGAAACGGGTGCGCCGTGGTTCATGATGCGGCGCATCTGCCGGATGACGTTTGCACGTCATTCGTGCGCGAAACCTCTTTGGTGGAGTGCACCTTTACCGGACCATCCGACATTGCTGATGTTCGTGTCCGATATTTTTTGGCCAGCAGGGAAATTCCTTTCGCCGGGCATCCAACGATTGCCACGGTTCAAGCACTTCGTGCACGTAACCTGTTTTCAGGCGACAGTTTAACTCTGGAGACAGGTGCGGGAATCGTCTCTATCCACCTGAAAGGTGATGAAATTGAGATGACGCAGGTCGCGCCCGAGTTTGGTGATTATGTCCCGGTTGATCTTGTCGCTGCTGCGATAGGCCTACCCGCAGAGGCTATAATTTCACCACCGCAATTTGTTTCTACCGGACTGCCCTGTTGCGTCACGATTCTGCGCGACCACGATGCCTTGCGCGCCGCGCGGCTTGCTTTGGACCCATTGTCCAAAATCGCAGAGTCCGTAGGTCTTGCCAGTTCGGATTTGGCCGAACCTTTCCTAGTGACACTGAATGGTGCGACTAACGCAGGGGATACCTTTTCACGCCTTCTTATGGTACCGCCCAGCCCGCCCGAGGACCCTTTTACAGGTTCCGCGACTGGAGCCATGGCCGCCTATCTTTGGCGTCACGGTTTAATGCAAAAAGATACCTTCATAGCCGAGCAAGGACACGATATGGGTCGGCCTGGGCAAGCAACGGTGACCCGTGTAGGACCAACAGATGCAATGACTGGCGTAAAGGTAGCTGGTCAAGGATTCGTCCTGATGCGTGGGCAGGTGGATCTCCCGGTTTAGGCAACATATCAAGAGCAGCCTGTTCCTTTTCATCAGCACAGTCACCGATGCATGTCCGACGCTTGGTACCATGCTGTCGCTTTGTCCTGAAAAGGGTGTCTGTGAAGACACCACCCTAATTTTACCCTGCAATCAGGCCCATACTCTCCAATTTAAGCAGAACCTGATGGGCGCAATTGTCCACTTCGACATTTTCTGTTTCAACGCGCAACTCAGGATCTGCTGGAACATCATAAGGGTCAGAGATTCCGGTGAATTCCTTGATTTTCCCCTCGCGGGCAAGTTTGTACAAACCTTTACGGTCGCGGCATTCACATTCTTCAATGCTTGTTGCAACGTGCACTTCACAGAAAGCGCCAAATTTCTCAATCTCTTCACGAACCGCGCGACGGGTGGTCTCGTAGGGTGCAATTGGGGCGCAAATTGCAATTCCGCCATTTTTGGTGATCTCACTGGCGACATAGCCGATCCGGCGGATGTTCAGGTCGCGATGTTCTTTCGAAAAGCCCAACTCGGACGAAAGGTTTTTCCTGACTATATCGCCATCCAACAGCGTCACTGGGCGGTCACCCATCTCCATCAGCTTGACCATCAACGCATTGGCAATAGTGGATTTACCCGAGCCGGAAAAACCGGTGAAAAAGACGGTAAAGCCTTGTTGCGAGCGTGGTGGAAAGCGATTGCGCAACTCCTGCACGACCTCGGGGAAAGAGAACCATTCCGGAATATCCAATCCTTCGCGCAAACGGCGACGTAGTTCAGTGCCTGAGATGTTCAGGATTGTAACCTGGTCTTTGTCCAGGATTTCGTCATGAGGTTCGTATTGCGCCCGTTCTTGCACATAAACCATCTGTTTGAAATCAACCATTTCGACGCCAATTTCATCTTGGAACTTGCGAAACAAATCCTGGGCGTCATACGGGCCGTAAAAGTCATCGCCCTTGCTGTTTTTGCCAGGGCCAGCATGGTCGCGGCCAACGATGAAATGGGTGCAACCGTGATTGGCGCGGATCAGGCCATGCCAGACGGCCTCACGTGGGCCGGCCATGCGCATTGCTAGGTTCACCAAAGACATTGAGGTCGTGGATGCAGGGTACTTGTCCAAAACGGCCTCGTAACAACGCAAGCGGGTAAAGTGATCTACGTCGCCCGGTTTGGTCATCCCAACGACAGGATGGATCAACAAGTTGGCCTGAGCCTCTTTTGCGGCACGGAAAGTCAATTCCTGATGCGCCCGGTGCAGTGGATTTCGCGTTTGGAATGCCACGATGCGACGCCAACCCAGTTTACGGAAATAAGCACGCAACTCGTTCGGTGTGTCCCGGCGAGCTTTGAAGTCATAGTGGACAGGCTGTTGGATACCTGTAACTGGGCCGCCCAAGTAAACTTTCCCGGCCGCATTGTGCAGATAGTTCACCGCAGGGTGCGCTTGGTCATCTGCGCCAAAGACCATCTTGGCCTCGTGATGCTTGTCTGGCATCCAGCGGTCGGTCACGGTCATTGTGCCCAGGATAACCCCTTCGAGATCGCGCAAAGCAATGTCCTGTCCCAGTTGAATCCGCTCGGCAAAATCCTCGCTGACATCCAACGTGATTGGCATCGGCCACAAGGTACCGTCAGCAAGCCGCATATTATCTACGACGTTGTCGTAGTCAGCTTCGCTCAGGAACCCTTTTAATGGATTGAAACCGCCATTCATCAACAGCTCCAGATCGCAGATCTGGCGCGGCGTCAGATCCCAGCTTGTCAGATCTGCTGCTTCGGCCTTAAGTTTTTGAGCAGACTCGTAAGACACGTAAAGCTCAGGGATTGGTGCCAAGTTGCTTAACATCGTCATAGGAATACTCGTATCTGTTAGATTTTCACGTTTTTCGAAGTGTTGCCAAACGATGTGCCCCGGACTTTCGACAAAGTCCAGAGAGTCCCTGAAACAAAGGATGAAATATGAGGTTTTTACGGAGCTTGGGAAAAATTCCCAAACCCAGAATTATTGACAGGTAAATTTTCCCTTGTTTTCAGTTTGGGGGTCGTCTGTTAGGCAATTTGTTCTTCTTGCTTTAATCGAAGTTCAAGATCCGAGGCCCTCTCCACCGGTAACGCTGGCACAGATTCGGAAACGCCGCGAAGTTGGAAATCGCGCAGTTCGTCTGGGTTTGTTTCAAGGCCAGCTGCAAGCAAGACCGATTGGGAAACGAGGAGTTCGACCCGCAGGGCTTTGGTTTCTGCTTCGAGGCGGCTGGCCACATTGACTGCGTCTCCGATTATTGTTCGGGGTGCGTGTTTGGCTGCGCCAATCTCACCCAGAACCAGATCACCTAAATGCAGTCCCATGCCTATTCTGATTTCTGGACTACCCTCAGCCTTTAGTTGTTGATTGAAACGCTCAAGGGCATGCCCAACCCCCGCTGCGGCATTCAGGCCTGCCAACGCGGAACTGGCCGCGTCTCTGGTTTCAAACATCGCCAACAGACCGTCGCCCATGTACTTGTCTACTGTGCCCCCATTTGCGGTGATCGCCGGTACGATGGCGTCGAAAAACCGGTTCAGCAGAAAGACGATATCATATGGCAACTGCCCGGCAGTTAGGGCGGTGAAGCCGCGCATATCCAAAAAAAGAACCGCTAGCTGCCTTTCCTGCCCTTGACTGGCATGAGCCCTGCCGCGCCCTCCGTCAGGACGAAAAACTCGGAACACGGTCAAAGGTGCTGTCGGGCGTACCTGACAGGCCAGTCTCATACCATCAGGTGCGCCGACGGCCGACAGGCTTCGGGCCTCAATGTCACTTGGTGCCGGTAATTGGTCTCCGCCGTCTTCGACAAATATTCGGCAAGTGGTGCAACGCCCCTTGCCGCCGCACAACGCCGTGTGGGGCACACCATTTGCCTGGGATATTTCCAGCAAGGTCATGCCTTTTTCTGAAACGACTTCGGGGCCATTAACATAACGCACCCGAACGGAATGCCGCCGGCGCCAAAACTTGCGCCCTAGGTAGGTCAATCCGGTCAAAGCCAGTGCCAACCAGAATACCGTCATCGATGCGTCGGTGACGCCAAATAGTGCATCGAACTCTTCTGGAGAAGGCCAATTGTAATGCTCAATATATTGTTCGCGCAAAAACGGGTCGGCAAAGTCTGCCCACAATCGGCGCCCCTCGGTCAACACGCCAGCGAGTGCAAAACCAGGAACAAATACGGCAAATCCAATCAGGTATGGTACAATGGCCCGCCACCAATTGGTCAAGCGCAGCCACATATGCAAGCCAATACACCCATGTATCCAAACCAGAAGGATCAGCAAACTCTGCATCCAGATGGCGGTGCTGGGCCACATCAAGACGATGATGTACCCCATCTCGTCATTGACGCCATAAATTTCATGGGCGTAACGGGTTTGCACGATATGTGCGATTAGCTGAATGGGAATCAGTAACCCTAAAACTGCTTGCAACGCCATGCTTAATGGCATCCGAAGCGTCCGCCGCTGTGCTAACGACAGCAAAGCCAGTGTCGCATGGATGAACAGGGCGACATACAATATGGCACTAAACACATTGTGCCGAGAGACCAACTGACGACTTTCTTGCATCCCATGCAACAGGTCGGTATGAAACAGTCCCAAGCCTATGTTAATAAAGTGGAAAAACGCGAACACAAATAGCACCAGGCCAGTTGCGATCCTAAGTCGGGTTGCCCATCCGCCGCGCCAAAGTGCGTTTTCCAATGAAATCATCCATATCGTGCCCTACTAACGCCGAGTCTGATATGGTGAAGGGCAGGGGTCAATAGACCCCAACCGCAGTTTGCCGACGCACTTGGGTCAGTGAACCTGCTATTAGGCGCAGGAAAAATTTTTAATCGTGCTCCGCCAGAAACTTTTCCGCATCCAACGCGGCCATACAGCCCATCCCGGCACTGGTGACCGCCTGCCGATAAATATGATCCGTTAAGTCACCCGCCGCAAAAACGCCCGGAATCGATGTTTCGGTCGAGCCTGCCTTAGTCACGACATAGCCGCCCATGTGCGTCTCGAGGCTGTCTTTAACCAGCTCATTCGCAGGTGCGTGACCGATCGCGACAAAGACACCTTTACAGGGTATCTCTGTTATTTCCCCACTTTTCACGTTTCTCACACGAACTGCTTCGACACCTAACGGTGTATCAGTGCCGACGACCTCCTCCAGCTCATGGAACCAAAGAGGTTCTATTTTTTCATTCTTCAAGAGCCGATCCTGCAGGATCTTTTCGGCGCGCAATTCATCACGACGGTGTATTAGGGTCACCTTGCTGGCAAAATTTGTCAGAAACAAAGCTTCTTCGACGGCAGTGTTGCCACCCCCAATAACCACGATTTCCTCGCCTCGATAGAAGAACCCGTCGCAGGTGGCACAAGCTGAAACTCCAAAGCCCTTGAATTTTTCTTCGGATGGCAAGCCGAGCCATTTTGCACGGGCGCCAGTGGCCAAAATCACCGCATCAGCAGTGTAAATCGTACCGCTGTCACCAGTGGCTGTGAAAGGGCGTTTGCTTAGGTCTAGGTCATTGATGATGTCGCCGATAACCTCACAGCCCATTGCCTTGACATGATCCTGCATGCGTACCATCAGGTCCGGGCCTTGGACTTCGGTGTCCCCTGGCCAGTTTTCCACTTCGGTCGTGGTGGTCAATTGGCCGCCTGGTTCAATCCCTTGCACCAATATGGGCTCCAACATTGCGCGGCTTGCATAAACGCCTGCGGTGTATCCGGCCGGCCCTGATCCAATAATCAGAACCTTCGTGTGTCGTGTCTCTGCCATGGTGCCCCCACTCAATCTGCCTGCCTCGGGCTGCAGCCCGCCGCGATTGGATATAGCGACGGCAGCAGGGGGCTTAAAGCCCTTTTGAACAATGAAGTTGATATGCCAGGTTTTCGTAGAAAAGAGATGGAATGCGATCAAAATGCAGAATGTTGCGCTGAGGCGAAAGATTATTGCGCATTAGCAGGGCGCTGTTATAAGAACTGGTAAATTTCAGGAGTCATTGATGGTTACGACGCGGCTGGATGAGATCGATCGAAAAATTCTGGCTGAACTGCAGTCCGACGGTCGAATGACTAATGTCGAGCTTGCAAAACGTGTCGGTATTTCCGCACCTCCATGCCTGCGGCGCGTGCGCACGTTGGAAGACGCAGGGTATATACGTGGTTATCACGCTGAGGTTGATGCCCGCGAATTGGGTTTTGAAGTTCAGGTTTTTGCTATGGTTGGACTGGAGAGCCAGGCTGAAACCGAACTGAGCACTTTTGAAGAACGATGCCGCGAATGGCCGCTGGTTCGGGAATGTCATATGTTGAATGGCGAAGTGGACTTTATCCTGAAATGCGTAGCGCCAGATTTAAGCAGCTTTCAACAGTTTCTAACGGGTGAATTGTTGACGACACCCAATGTGGCCAGCGTAAAAACGTCACTTGTTATCCGAGGCGCAAAAGACGAGCCAGGCGTGCCATTTGACGTCTTGGAAGAACGGATGAACCGGACCGCCTGACCGTGTTTTTTGTTTGGTCAGCTTTGCAGGGCGGCAGCAATGAAACCACAGTCAAATAGATCACCCAACTAAATAAAATCTGCATCATGCCCCCGCACTGGCATTAACGATCAATGCATTACGCGGTTATTGCATCAATTTCACCGTCTCCGGCGCGCGGCACCAGCAACGGCCCGAAATCACTCAACGAATCTATGTGGTGAAATAAGTTGAGATAAATGGAGCGCAAGGAATGACTGATCGTTCGAACGGCATTTGAGCCAGGGTGATAGGTTTCAAACTGCAGTCCGTCGACGCGGATCACAGAGTGTCTTCGCAAGCAGATGTGAAACAGTTCGACAGGCGTCGGCGGGAGGGTCTGGATTACACCCATTCCGTCCTGAAACTCGCTTACTGGGGTAAGCATCGGCTGACCGCCATTCAAATGCCGCAGATGTGGCGGTGTGCTCAATAGTCGAGCAGCCGGGCCAGCGATAACGCCAGACATCGGCTTTTGCATCCCAAAGGTGTCCGCCATGATTCGCGTCAGAGGCCTAGTTCGGCCGCGTGAGTCTTCGCGCCCCGGAATCAGCGTAACGGAGCCTTTCCACAACACCGTTTCAGATGATCCACCATGAGTCAGAACTGAATCGCCGGGCAACAGATCTTCGATGGCCATAGGCCCTTGTTGCGTTTCCACTAAGGAACCGCGCGTGAAGGCACAGAATGCATCTTCGAACATTGGCAATGCGGGTGCAATGTGGCGTGTTTGCGAAAAGTCCCCGTTTTCCAGTAACGCACTGACTTCATAGCGCCGCAGTTGCGGTTTTTGCTTTGCCCCTGGCTGAGGTGCTTCGCGCAGCAGAGGCGATGTCTCGACGGCGTTTCTCGCCGCGCGGGCCAGTGAATTTGGAATAGCCATTTATTCCGTCCCCTCTTGTACTTCCGTGCAGGCGGGCTGAACCCCTCGCATACCCGCCAGACGGTCTTGTTCATTGCCTTCGATCAACAGGGCAGCCGCAGAACGGATTTCACAGTGAAACCGAACCGCAAAAAGAAACACTTTGTTTTGGCCAATTTAATGACCCCCCAGACAAACTCTTTAACTGCAGGCTTTGACCACCTGCGCGCACATGCTCCGAAAAAAAACGACGCAAACCCATCTGCGACGTCGCACACCAGACCGGAGCACAGTTTGGCGTGCGTTTTGCCCATTGGAACTGGCAGCTTAGTTCCGAAGGGGCCCGCATCAGAGCCGACCTGCCAAGCGGCGCGCAACTCTGGCGGAATGGCTTGAAACCCGCTTCCATGGCATTTCCGGTTCGTGCGCCATTACGGCCGCAACAACGGCGGTCAGAAAGCGTGATTTTGGCTTCATTTTCTTGTCCTGCTCTGCATCGGGCTAGCGCCCTTGTTTCCGTTACAACACTAAATCTGACGCGGGTTTGCGGCAGGGATAAGGCTGATCCGGGATGAATTGAGGACAAATTGAAGGTTTCGTGTACCTCTTTGTTAACCTGACGGGTACTCTCAGACCAAAATCCAAGGTAACACCCTGACCACTTGTGAAAAATTGAAACGATTCTGAGTCAGGTAAACACAATAATTGTGGCGGAAAAGTGGCGGAGTTGCCATATTTACGCCCGAAATTAAAGTCTTATCGCCGCAATCAAGCGCCCATAGTCTGCCTCTTTGGCGTGGGTGGCGCGTCGATAGGAAAAAAACTTTTCCGGGTCAGAATATGTGCAATGCCGCGTCCATTCAGACTGTCCCACGCCAGCTTCGCGAAGTCTGTGCAGGCCAAAGGCAGGTAGGTCAAAATGCAGTCTGTCGCCCTGTCCATTGGCAAAAAATCTGGCATTGTCGTGCGATGCCATCAAAAACTCGTCCATAAATTCAGGGCCAACTTCGTAAGCCCGCTGCGAAATTGTAGGACCAATAACGGCTGAAGTATTACTCCGTCTGGCGCCGAGCGTTTCCATCGCGTCCAGTGTCGCTTCCAAAACGCCGTCCAGTGCCCCACGCCAGCCTGCATGCGCGGCACCAATAACTTTTGCATCTGGATCAGAGAATAAAACTGGTTGGCAATCTGCGGTGAGGACGGTCAGGGCGAGACCAGGTGTGGAAGTAACAAGGGCATCCGCCTTGGGTTTACTTCCTTCGATCGGCGAATCCACAGTTAGCACAGCGGGGGAATGCACCTGATGTACCCCAACCAACGCATCCGGCCCAACCTCCATTGCCTCAGCGACACGTCGGCGATTCAATGCCACGGCTTCAGTCAGATCTGATGAACCAAAACCACAATTCAATCCGGCAAAGATCCCGGAAGACGCGCCGCCGCGCCTGCTGAAGAACCCGTGTTTGACAGGCGATAGCAATTCCGAGGTGAGAATTTCCAAGGTCATGGCTCCAATCCCGGTGGCAGCGCTGCAGATGGCGGATAAATACCAAGCACCTTGAACAGGTTTCCCATTTCATTGGGATGCGTCAACCGTCGATGTGCCAAGATATGCGCTTCGAGCGCCTGGCCTTGAAGTGACGAGGCCAAGTTCTGTGCCCGCGCAGTTATCCCCAAGCGCTCCAAATACACGCCTTGCGGGGTGAGGCGCGAAAAACTGCATCCTGCCGATTGGGCTGAGCGCGCTATGGCTTCGAAATCTACATGAGCCGTCAAATCTGCCTTTCCCGGCTCTTCAAGTGGATCGGAATGTTTGTGGTCCCGAAGGGCCTGAAAGGTGTCGCCCAATGCCCGCCAATCACCGTAATCGACGATCAGGGCCATGCCGCCACAGGTCGCAATCCGTTCCGCAGCCGAGGATATGATTGGAACTGCCGCTGCACAACATTCGACCAGATCACCGTCATTAGTGTCAGTGAGTCGGTCCTTGAGCAAAGTTTGAGCGGCCCGCGTCCCAAGGCCAAAATTTAAGGATTTTCCGTCCGACCCAACCAACCGTTCGCGCCATCCATCGCCATCCCTTAAGAACTGGCGAATCGGTAGTGCGTCGAAAAATTCGTTTGCGATAAGGAATAGCGGAAGTGCGGGCAAATCTGAGATTGAGGAGATCCACTTTGGCGAGTAATCCCGCAACGTTTCACGCTGAATTTCTCGCAGGGTCGGTGATGCTTCGAGCAAAAAGATTTCAGCGGCATCGTGAAATCCGGGCACTTGTCGCGTCGCACGGAGAATATCCGCCATCAACGTTCCGCGCCCAGGTCCCAATTCGGCAAGGCAAATTTGTGCGGGCCGGCCCTGATCCACCCAACATTGCGCGATGCATAGCCCGATCAATTCTCCGAACATCTGACTTATTTCGGGTGCGGTTGTGAAATCACCCCGCGAACCCAGTGGATCGCGGTTGGTATAGTACCCATGTTTTGGGTGTAACAAGCATTCCGTCATATAGTCGGCCACGGTGAGCGGACCGTTTTGCTGAATTCGCGCGATAAGAATATCTTTTAAGCTCATGCGTTTCGCCGGGCGCGTAAGGCAAACCAAACGCCCAGTGCAATCATTGGGAGTGACAAAATCTGCCCCATTGTCAGTCCGTATCCGCCAATATGAAAAGCCAATCCTAGTGGGTTTCCTGCCGAAACGAATTGCACATCAGGTTGGCGAAAGAATTCGACGATGAATCTCGAAATGCCATACCCCGCTAAAAAGACGCCCATGACAAACCCGGGAGTGCGAAAACAATCGCGACGATAAACCAGCCACAAAAGCAACCCACCCAAAAGCAACCCTTCCAATATCGCCTCATACAGTTGCGAGGGATGCCGTGCGCATACGCCAGCAATAACTCCGGGACAGTCCTGCGCAGCAGCGCCGGGAAAAATAACAGCCCAAGGCAACTCAGATGGTCGGCCCCATAGTTCGGCATTGATAAAATTTGCCAATCGTCCAAGAAACAGCCCGGGCGGAACCGTATACGCGACTAAATCGGCTAATGATAAAATTGCTATGTCATGTCTTCGCGCGAAAACATATGTCGCGATCACGACACCCAAGAGCCCGCCATGAAACGCCATACCACCTTGCCAGACCATCAAAATCTCTAGCGGATGCGAAAGGTAATATCCGGGTTGGTAGAACAGAACAAATCCCAAACGCCCACCCAGAATCACGCCCAGGATGATCCACGTAATGAAATCTTCCAGCTGTTCGGGCTTGATGGGCGGTGTATCTGCGGGCCAAAGAGTAGGCCGACGAAGCGCCCCAGCAGCCATGCGCCATGCGATCAGAATGCCCGCAATATAAGCCAGCGCGTACCATCTGAGTGCAAGTTCCATCCCGAAAATCGAAATCGAAAAAAGTTCGGGGGATAATTCGGGGAAGTCTATTACAGCCTGCATGTGCGTCTCATTGCCCGGGGTGCACGGGTCAAGTCAACCTTGAGCCTGCGCGATACATTGCCCATATAGGAATTGAGTACGCTATCGGAGTACAGACATGCAGACCCGTAACAAAATTTTGGACGACATGTCCCAACTTATGACCAACGCTATGGGTGTTGCCCAGGGCGCCCGGGAAGAAGCCGAGAATGCGATGAAATCGATGATAGATCGTTGGTTGGCTGATCGTGATTTCGTGACACGCGAAGAATTTGATGCTGTTCGCGCCATGGCCCAAAAAGCACGCGAAGAAAATGCAGCGTTAGAAGCGCGTCTTGCGGAAATTGAGGCGCAACTGAACAAGTAGCGTGCAGGCTACTGTCGACTTCAGAAAAAAATGGCAAAGATGTACACCGCGCGGCCCATACGTGGGATCTTGCGGTGCGGTGTATCTTGACGCATCGCGGCAATTAATCAAGGCAAAGCTACAATCTTTGCCAATATTTTGATCGGCGTTGCCTACTATCCACAACTTATTGCACATTTCCCCAAAAATGGGGGTTGCCACAGACTCTGCCACATCGCACCATATTTAGTACAGGCCCAAGGGGGAAGCCCGGCTTGTAGAGCAGGCAACTAGCGCTGGGGCGCTGCCAGCCCCCAACTGCTAGAGATTAGTGAGGTGGCATAATGGCCCTTTCCGAGCAGTATCTCGAAGAAGATCTTCATCCAATCGACATTGTTGAACATCTTGCCGAACATCACGACTGGGATTTCGACCGGATCGGTGATGATCAAATTGCCATGGCAGTGGAGGGGCAGTGGCGAACTTATTCAATTACACTGGCTTGGTCCAACTATGACGAAACGCTGCGTATGGTCTGTTCGTTCGAGATGGAACCGCCAACAGACCGTGAGGCTGAACTGTATGAACTGCTCAATAAGATGAATGACCAGTGCTGGGCCGGAGCATTCACATACTGGGCTAATCAGAAACTGATGGTTTATCGCTATGGTCTCGTTTTGGCTGGTGGCCAGGCAGCCAGCCCAGAGCAGATTGACACGATGATAAACGCTGCAGTTCTGAGCGCAGAGCGTTATTATCCTGCGATCCAACTGGTTACTTGGGGCAATCGAACCCCGGAAGAAGCGATGCAAGTCGCCATTGCAGAGGCCTACGGCCGCGCGTAAAGCTTTGCCCCGAACTGCATCGCATGGGAGGGGCAAGGATGGATGTGTCGCATGTTGCTGAACGGGGACTCGTGCTTCTGGGATGCGGCAAGATGGGATCGGCGATGTTGGCGGGCTGGCTGGATCACGGTCTGCCCGCAAGGTCGGTTTGGGTGATTGATCCATTCCCCTCGGATTGGTTGAAATCGCAAGGTGTAAGAATCAATGCCGCTCTACCTGAAGCACCTGCCGTAGTTTTGGTTGCGGTCAAACCACAGATGATGGGCGAGGCTCTACCAACCATCAAGGCGTTGGGCGGCGGTGAAACTCTGTTCATATCCGTTGCGGCCGGTTCTTCGATCGACACATTTGAGCAGATATTAGGTGGCGAAACACCAATCGTTCGTGCGATGCCCAATACCCCGGCCGCCATCCGACGGGGAATAACGGCGCTGGTCGGAAATTCAAAAACCTCTGACACAGACATGGCGTTGGCGGAAAACCTTCTGTCAGCCATTGGCGAAACTGTTCGTTTGGAAGATGAGCATCAGATGGACGCTGTCACTGGCCTCAGCGGTTCGGGGCCAGCCTATGTCTTTCACCTGATCGAAACTCTCGCCGCAGCGGGTGAGGCTCAGGGTCTGTCGCCTGATCTGGCGATGAGGTTGGCTAAGTCAACGGTTGCGGGTGCCGGGGCTTTGGCGATGGCGGCCGAAGAAGACCCGGCACAACTACGCAAAAATGTAACCTCGCCAAACGGTACTACCCAAGCAGCTTTGGAGGTTTTGATGCACACAGAAGAAGGTTTCCCCAACCTTTTGCACCGAGCAGTTCAGGCGGCGACAGAACGTTCGAAGGAGCTGTCGCGTGAGTAAGATATCGTTCGATGACTTTCTCAAGGTCGATATCCGTGTCGGCAAGGTGGTTCGTGCGGAACCTTATCCAGAGGCACGTAAACCCGCGATCAAGATGTGGATAGACTTTGGTGACGAGATCGGCGAGCGCAAGACATCCGCTCAGGTAACGGCTCATTATGATCCTTCGGGTTTGGTCGGAAAACAGGTTATGGCCGTCGTCAACTTTCCGCCGCGCCAGATCGGGCGGTTCATGTCCGATGTGTTAGTTCTGGGATTGCCGGATAAAGACGGAGAGGTTGTGCTGATCAGTCCAGATCAACCAGTACCGCTTGGTGGCAGGATGCATTAGTTGCTGTGCGATATGGGTTAGGCTGCCCCTATACCGCACTAGGGCAAAGTAACCGAAAGAATGCGCACAACAATGGTGCACGTGGCACTGGACAATATCTCAACAATCGCCGTAGGTCGCCGCTTGCCAAATCCTGTCTAGCCTTCGACTGCTTCTCGCCAATGCTTGCGGCATAATGAAACATAAGTTTCATTTCCGCCAATTTGTACCTGTGCACCTTCGGTTATCGCATTGCCGTTCTCGTCCTGACGGATGACCATGGTAGCCTTGCGTCCGCACTTGCAGATTGTACGTACTTCTCGCATTTCATCGGCTAACGCCAAAAGGGATGCCGATCCAGGAAACAGCTTTCCCTGGAAATCGACACGCAAACCGTAAGCCAGCACAGGTACGTTCAGATCATCTACTGCGCGGGCCAGTTGCCACACCTGATCTTCGGTCAGAAACTGCGCCTCATCCACAAAAACACATGCCACAGAACCCGCGTTCAAGCGGTTTTGAATCATGTTGAAAACATCATCATCTTCTCGGAAGGTGTCCGCTTGTTCCGAGATCCCAATTCGCGATGCTATGCGCCCCGAACCCGCGCGTCCGTCGATTTTTGCGGTCAGTAGGTATGTCTCCATACCCCGTTCGCGATAATTATGGGATGCTTGCAATAATACGGTCGATTTTCCCGCGTTCATCGTTGAATAGTTAAAATACAACTTTGCCATGGCGCGGGTCTAATTCGCCCGGACGTGCGGGGCAAGACAACAATTAGCGTACAATACGCGACGCCGCCATTGCAGTTGCCGGGGTTGAGCATGAGCTCTTGGGGATGGATACCCCCGCTTCCACAACAGCGCCGCCGCAGGCCAACATTTGGCCAGAACGTAGCAAGGCGAAAATCCAGCCCCACCATTACTCTTTACCGGCTCGAACGGCCGCCACTCACTCACAAAATCCCTGCATATCTGAGGGATGCTTGAATTATGGCATTTCATTTGTGAGACAAATATGGGAAATTTGCCCACCCTTTCCCCGACACGGACAGAATTGGGGCGGTTGCGTAGGAAGCAAAGGTAGCACACATGGCAGATATCGGGGCCTATTTGAAAAAGCACACCGAGGCATTGGTGAAAGATGTCGGCATCGAAGCCGCGTGCGAAATTACCGGCAAGTCCAAGGCAACACTTGGGCGATATTACTCGGACAATGCGGAACACACTGATCGGTTTATGCCGGTAGATGCGGTGGCGAGGCTTGAAACTGTTGCGACCTATCCGCATGTGACGTCGGCGTTGGCGGACCTTCAAAACATTACTTTGTCCTACGACTGCCGAAATTCGGATACTCCGCGCACCGGAGGTGTGAATGCGGACGTTATCGCTTTAAGCCAACGATTTGCGATGTTGATGACGGAATATCACGCCGCAATCGAAGACGGCATAATAACGATGAACGAGGCAAAGCGTCTGCTAAAGGAAACCAGTCTTTTACAACAAGTACTGATCGAGATGAAGCTACATTTGGAAGAGGAAAGCGTCAGCTAATCGACCAGCTTTTACCCTATCACTTTCTATGTAGTTCAGCGACTGCGTCGGTCTTCTCAAGCGTGCCGTTTGACCAATACAGAGCCGACTGAATACCCCGCGCCAAATGAGCAGATCAGTCCAACGTCTCCTTCTTCCAGGTCATCCGAATATTTGGAAAACGCGATAATAGACCCTGCAGATGACGTATTCGCATAATCCTGCAGTATATTTGGTTGCTCACCGGGTTCGGGTTCGCGCCCCAGTACCTTTTTCCCAATGAAATCATTCATGGTTTTGTTTGCTTGATGCAGCCATAGGCGTTTTAGATCTCTGCTGGTTATCGATTCTTCTTCCATATGACTGGAAATATGCTTGCTTACCAGCGGCAGTACTTCCTTAAATACTTTGCGACCGTTCTGCATGAATTGCATATCGCGCCTGTCGACCAGGCCGTCGGGGCGCGAGCGGCGAAGGAAACCATTGTTGTTTCGGATGTTGTTTGAAAATTGGGTCGCGCAACGGGTCGAAACTATTTCGAAATGCGGTCCCTTCGCGTCTTCCATGCGTTCAATCAGAGTTGCTGTTGCAACGTCGCCAAATATGAAATGGCAATCTCGGTCCCGCCATTCCAAATGGCCTGAACATATCTCGGGATTGACAACAAGCGTTGATCTGACCGAACCCGAACGTACCATATCGGCAGCTGCCTGTATTCCGAAGGTAGCGGACGAACAGGCGACATTCATGTCAAACCCAAAGCCATTTGTTCCCAGTGCTTGTTGGATTTCGATTGCAATTGCAGGGTAGGCGCGTTCGTGGTTCGATGCCGCGCAAATCACCAAATCCACCTCTTGCGCCGAACGCCCGGCTTTTTGCAGGGCCTTGTTGCAGGCGTCGACAGCCATTTCGGTCATTATCCCGGGCTCTTCGTCCGATCGCTGCCTCAAGGTCGGATGCATGATTTCGGGATTCAGAACGCCGGATTTGTCCATAACATAGCGGTTCTCAATTCCCGAGGCCTTTACGATAAACTCCTCGGACGAATGTTGTATCGGTTCCACCTCACCGGCGTCGATGGCTTTAGCGTTTTCCGCGTTCTTCCTGTCGGCGAAAGAATTGAACGCTTCGACAAGCTCGGCATTTGTTATGACGTTTTTGGGCGTAAAGACTCCGGTACCGGTGATGGCGGGCGTATACATGGCGCGTCCTGAATGTTTCGGATCTGCACAAAATGCAATCACACATGAGTTTGATCAAGAGATGTTGACCCTAGGGAACTTGAATAGATCTTTAACTTCACATATTGAATGGTTCAAAAAATGAAGTAAATCGCTTTGGAAGCGTGGAGTCTCCGTATGACAGACGACATTAGTTCCCGACTGGCGCGCCTTAGTCCTGAAATTCAGGCAATGATGGGTGTGTATGCTCTGTACTGGAAACTGGAAGAGAGTTTTGACCAAATCGAAACCGATCTGAGTCATCAGGAATGCCACATGTTGATTAAATTGGATGAACCGAAGCGCATGGGAGTTCTTGCCGCAGATATGTTGACCGTCCCGTCTACAATCACCGCTACCGCGGATGCTTTGGAAGCATCGGGCTATCTTTCACGTCAGCGTGACCCCGAAGACAGGAGGGCTTGGCTACTGGTGTTGACGGAGCAGGGCAACCATGCCCGCAGCATGCTTGAAACAGCGGCGGGAGAGGTCTTTCACCGCGCCTCTGGCTTGAATAACACGGAAACAGCCGAGTTCGCGCGCTTGGCGCGAAAAATCCGAGATAACATTATAGAAACTGGAATTCCCGAAGGATTGAAGAAATGAAATTGCTGATTTTTCTGAGCATTTTTCTGTCCACTGCCACCACACCTGTTTTCGCCGATCAAACAACGAAACCTGTCAAACTGATGCAGGTCCGTGAAACCACGCCGGGTTTCTCGCGTCAATTCTTTGGACGAGTCGCCGCACGGCAAACTGTAGATTTGGCTTTCCAGGTCGGCGGTCAAATAGTCGATATGCCGATAACCGAGGGATTCGTCATCCCGAAGGACGGGTTAATTGCGCGTTTGGATCAGGAGCCATTCGAATTAAGACTGAACCGGGCAAGACTGCAAAAGGATCAAGCTGATCGAACCGTTGCGCGTCTGTCGCGTTTGCGTGGCACAGCCGCCAGTCAAGTTGCCGTGGACGACGCGGAGACAGCGGCGCAATTGGCGGCTATTGCTGTTCGGGACGCCGAATATGAACTGGAACACGCCACACTTACCTCACCTTTTGACGCGTTAGTGTCCAGCCGGGCAGTTGAAGCGTTCACAACAGTTTCAGCAGGCACGCCAATTGTGCGAATTCACGATATGTCGGAGTTGCGGATTGAAGTGGATGTGCCCGAGATTCTTTTCCAGCGCACGGGTCAGCAGGATGACATCGAAATCACGGCAAAGTTTCCTGTCAGTGACGAGATATTTCCACTGGAGATTCGCGAATTCGATGCCGAGACTTCCAGCGTGGGACAGACATTTCGCATTCAGTTTGGCCTAACACCACCAGAAGGCCTGCAAATCTTGCCTGGCTCGTCCGTGACTGTCACTGCAAAGGTGCAAGATAACCGCACTGGCATTGTTGCTCCGGCAACTGCAATAATTGCCGATGCAAAAGGTGACTTGGGCGTGATGGTGTTTTCTCCTGTCGGCGCAGATGAGGGAACAGTGAGCCGTGTTTCCGTAAAGATCGAGCCAACGCAAACAGGTGATGTGCGCGTTCTGGAGGGGCTCTCGGATGGTGACGAAATTGTTGTTGCGGGTGGAAGCTCATTGGATGACGGTCAAACCGTCCGCCGCTTCACTGGCCTTTCCAACTAAGGTTCTGATCAATGAATATCGCTCGTTCTTCAATTGATCGGCCTATTTACACGTGGCTGATTATTCTTATCGCCTTATTTGGGGGCATCTGGGGATTTTTTTCGCTGGGGCGATTGGAAGACCCGGCCTTTACCATCAAGAATGCGGTCATCATTACAGAATACCCGGGTGCGACGGCCGAACAGGTCGCCTTGGAAGTCTCGGAGCCTTTGGAATCCGCCATTCAGCAGATGGGCGAGGTGGACACCATTACGTCCGTAAATCAACCTGGCCGTTCAATCATTGAGGTAGAAGTCAAGTCCACCTACGACGGAGACCAGCTCCCCGATATTTGGACCCGTTTACGAGCCAAAATACGGGACGCGGCACGTGCATTGCCGTCCGGCGTTGGCGCGCCTTTCGTCAATGATGGGTTCGGCGATGTCTTTGGGTTGTTCTACGCTGTGACTGCCGAGGGTTTTTCGGATTCTGAAAAGCATGAGTTGGCAACGTTTTTGCGACGGGAATTGCTAAGCGTCGAAGGCGTTGCCGATGTCGAAGTTCAAGGCCTGCCGGAAGAAGCCATCTTCATCGAACCCAACCTGGCAATAACCGTGAACCAGAATGTACCGCTACAGGCTATAACTGACGCGATAACAAATGCAGATTCGGTAAACTCCTCGGGTTCCTTGCGGTCGGACAGTGACCGAACAACAATTCTGACAGCGGAAGGATCGGACAGCGTTTCGGCCATTGCTGGGTTGTCTGTTGGATCACAGGGTCAGGTCATCAACCTTTTTGACACAGCCGACGTCTACCGTGCTCGGCAAAGCGACCCCGAGGTTATTATCCGATACGATGGGGTCGAAGCGTTTACGCTCGGTATCGCTGGTTTGGCGACCGAAAACATCGTTGAAGTGGGCAAACGCGCAGATGCCAAGTTCGCGGATCTTGATGCTGATATTCCATATGGCGTTGAAATTCTTCCCATATATCAGCAGCATGTCGTGGTAGAACAGGCTTCGAACGATTTTCTCGTGAACCTAGCCATGTCAGTGACCATCGTAGTCGCTGTTTTGGGCATTTTTATGGGATGGCGGGCAGCTGTTGTTGTTGGCGCAACCTTGCTGCTGACCGTTGTCGGAACGCTGTTGTTCATGTCCCTGTTTTCGATCGAGATGGAACGGATCTCGCTGGGTGCGTTGATTATTGCCATGGGAATGCTGGTGGATAACGCCATTGTGGTGGCCGAAGGGATGCAGATCGCAATGTTGCGTGGTAAACCCTCGCGCGACGCTGCCGAAGATGTCGCGTCGAAAACGCAAATACCTCTGCTTGGTGCCACTGTGATTGGCATAATGGCATTTGCCGGTATCGGCCTAAGCCCGGATGCGACCGGAGAGTTCCTGTTTTCGCTATTTGCTGTAATCGGCATCTCGCTGCTGCTTAGTTGGATTTTGGCGATTACTGTGACCCCGATGCTGGGACACTATTTCTTTAAACAGGGCAAAGAGGGCGAGATCGATGCATATGGAGGAATTTTGTTCCGCGTCTACGGGACGATCCTGCGCTGGGCCCTGAGATTTAAGTGGCTGGTTGTTGCGGGTCTCATCGGGATTACGGTCGCATGCTACGCTGGCTTCGGACTGATGAAGCAACAGTTTTTCCCCGATTCAAATACACCGTTGTTTTTTGTGCACTACAAACTGCCCCAAGGTACGCCAATTGCACGTACTGCGCAGGACATGGCCGTTTTCGAGAACTGGCTTAGCGAACGGGAGGATGTCGTATCGGTCACAACTTTTGTGGGTCAGGGGGCAACGCGTTTCATGCTCACTTACTCGGCAGAAAAGCCGAACCCAAGCTATGGTCATATGGTCATTAGAACAGCGAGCCTTGACGATATCCCAGGTTTGCAGGCGGATTTAGCGGCATTTGGGGCTTCGCAATTCCCAGAAGGCGAGTTCCGCACAAGACGGTTGGTTTTCGGGCCGGGCGGTGGCGATCCGATTCAAGCGCGCTTTTCAGGCAGTGATCCGGTTGTTCTTCGTCAGCTTGCGGAAGAGGCTGTTCAAGTCATGTCTCAGGCTTCGCCGAATGCATTGCATGTGCATCATGATTGGCGTGAAAAAGAATTGGCAGTGCAGCCGATATACGCCACCGAACGGGCGCAGACGGCTGGCGTCGCGCGTGAGGATATTGCAGCGACCCTACAGTTCTCGACAGACGGGATAACGGGTGGAGTTCTACGCGAGCGCGACCGACAGATTCCGATTATTCTGCGTAGGTCGGCAGATGGAGACTATTCCATTGTCGATCAGGTTGTTTATTCAGATCAGTCCGAGCGTTTTTTGCCTATCGAGCAAATGGTAGACGGGTTCGAATACAGATCATTAGATACGCTGGTGCATCGTCGCGACAGGGTTCTGACCATTACCGTTGGCGCAGACATTCCGCCTGACATGACTGCAGCTCAGGTCCATTCAGAAGTCCGAGCAGCAGTCGAAGCAATTGAACTTCCTTTAGGTTACGACATGGAGTGGGGCGGCGAGTATGAAAATTCAGGTGACGCTCAACAAAGCCTGGGTCGGCAATTGCCGTTGAGCCTGTTGATCATGGTTCTGATATCGGTCCTTTTGTTCAATGCAATCCGGCAGCCGATCATCATATGGTTGCTTGTGCCAATGTCCGTCAATGGAGTCGTGATCGGCCTGCTGGGAACTGGACTGCCCTTCACATTCACGGCGCTTTTGGGGTTGCTAAGCCTTTCGGGTATGTTGATCAAAAATGGCATCGTGCTGGTCGAGGAAATTGATTTGGTTCGTGCTACGGGTGAGCCTCTTCGCAAAGCTATCATCGAGGCGTCCGTGTCACGTCTTAGGCCTGTTATGCTGGCGGCTATAACCACGATTTTGGGTATGGCCCCACTTCTGACCGACGCATTTTTCGTCTCGATGGCAGTTACGATCATGGGCGGGTTGGCCTTTGCTACGATCCTCACAATGGTCGCAGCACCGGTTTTTTACTCAATTTTCTTCTCTCGCGAAGAGAAACGAGAGTTTGCTTCTGTTTGACCAAGCGAGGGCGGTAGGTTCAGCCGCCTTCATCCATCTCTGAGTCATAGTGAAAATAAAAGCATGACAGCTTGTTGCCGTCCGGATCGCGAAGGTAAGCGACGTAGAAGTCGGGCTTGTAGCGGTTTCTAATACCCGGGACGCCTTCATTCATTCCGCCGTTGTTAATACCAGCCGCATGAAATTGTCGAACCTGATCCGCGCTTTTGGCCGGAAAGGCAATCATCGTCCCGTTACCTACGCTGGCCGGCTTGGCATCAAATGGTTGGCATATCCAAAACCCGGTTCCTTGGCCCGCATTTTTTCCCCAGCCAGCCCAACCACTTGACCAGCCGGGAAGGCGCGGTTGCTCAAGGACGGAAAATATCGCGTCGTAAAACCGAATGGCGCGACTAAGGTCGTTCGTTCCGTATGTCGTGAATAAATTCATAGGACACCTGCACGGACTGACTGGTCAACGATGCAGTAGGTTACCAGATTCTCAAAGAAAAGAGACCCCGGTAACTACCGGGGTCCTACTAGTCTTTTGTTGAAATCATGCGTTAGCCCTGTAGGGATTTTACCCCTACATCGCCCTCTGTTTGCGCCTTTATGGCCATTGCAACCGCATGGCTGGCGGCAGCAGTGGTGTAATATGGAATTTTGTCGAACAAAGCGATCGATCGGATGGCTTTGCTGTCCTCAACCGCCTGCGCACCTTCGGTAGTGTTCATCACCAGTTGCACCTGGCCGTCTTTCATCATGTCTACGATGTCAGGACGGCCTTCGTACACTTTGTTCACGGCCTCACAGTCTACACCATGTCCTGACAGCCATGACTGCGTGCCCCGTGTCGCAACAAGCGTGAATCCCTGCGCGGCCAGAAGTTGCGCGGCCTCAAGCATCATCGGCGTCTTGTCCGCGTCCTTGATCGAAATGAACGCTCGACCGGACGAAGGCAATACCATCCCGGCGCCCATCTGAGCCTTGAGAAAGGCGCGGGGGAAATCGCGGTCCCAACCCATGACTTCACCCGTTGAGCGCATTTCAGGGCCGAGAAGTGTATCGACCCCGGGGAAGCGGGCAAAAGGAAGAACTGCTTCCTTTACTGAGAACCAAGGCATGTCTGGGTCGGCCAGCGTCATCTGGTCTGCGATCTCGGTGTCCTTGCCTTCTTGATAGGCCGGGCGCAGCGGGAAGTTCGAAAGCTTCTCGCCCGCCATTATGCGCGCGGCAATCGAAGCAATCGCGCTGTCCGTTGCCTTGGCGACAAATGGCACTGTACGTGAGGCGCGCGGGTTTACCTCGATAAGATAAATCTCATCTTCTTTGATCGCGAATTGGACGTTCATTAGGCCCACGACGTTCAGGGCTTTGGCCAGCTTGAATGTCTGGTTCTTGATTTCTTCGATGATTTCATTGGTAAGTGAATATGGAGGCAGAGAACAGGCGGAGTCCCCCGAGTGAATTCCGGCCTCTTCAATATGTTGCATTATGCCGGCGACATGTACTTCCGTTCCATCGCAAAGCGCATCCACGTCCAACTCAACTGCACCAGACAGGTAACTATCCAGCAATACCGGACTGTCTCCTGAAACGACTACGGCTTCGTTAATGTATCGCTTCAGCTGGTCCATATCGCGAACAATTTCCATTGCACGTCCGCCCAATACATAGGACGGGCGGATTACCAATGGAAATCCGATTTCTTCTGCGATTTCCAACGCTTCGGAATCGGTTGAGGCGATACCGTTCTTTGGCTGCTTCAAGTTCAATTCATTGACCAAGGCTTGAAAACGTTCGCGATCTTCGGCCAGGTCGATAGCATCAGGAGTCGTTCCGAGTATCGGAATGCCTTCCGCCTCAAGCGCGTTGGCGAGTTTCAACGGAGTCTGACCGCCAAACTGAACTATTACACCGTGCAATGTGCCGTTCTCCTGTTCCTTGGTCAGAATTTCCATAACGTGTTCAAACGTCAGCGGTTCAAAATACAGCCTGTCCGAAGTATCGTAGTCTGTACTGACTGTTTCGGGGTTACAGTTCACCATTATGGTTTCGTACCCTGCATCGGTCAGCGCGAAACATGCATGGCAACAGCAATAATCAAACTCGATACCCTGACCTATGCGGTTGGGGCCACCGCCAAGTATGACAACCTTTTTACGGTCGCTTGGCCGGGCTTCGCATTCAACCTCACCCATCATAGGGGCTTCGTAAGTCGAATACATGTATGGCGTCTGTGCCTCAAATTCGGCCGCGCAAGTGTCAATGCGTTTGAATACGGCTGTCACACCCAGGTTGCGGCGGGCACGACGAACGTTGTCCTCCGAGCGACCCGTTAGATTGCCCAGTCGCGCATCTGTGAAGCCCAACATTTTTAGCTTGCGGATACCCTCTTCGGTGACGGGTAGGCCGTCTGTGCGTATGGTTCGTTCGGCTTCGATAATTTCGCGAATGCGCGCCAAAAACCAAGGGTCGAATTTTGTCACGCCAAAGATCTCGTCATCGGTCAGGCCGTGCCGCATAGCTTGGGCGATGGTCCTAAGACGATCCGGCGTCTGCAGGCTGATTGCCTTCATGACTGCAGCTTTGTCGTCGGCTTCGTCCCATGACCCTACAGTCAGTCCGGGGATTTCGATCTCATCAAAACCTGTCAGTCCTGACTCCATCGATGCCAGCGCCTTTTGCAAGGACTCATGGATGGTGCGGCCAATGGACATTGCCTCGCCAACCGACTTCATCGCGGTGGTCAGATATGGCTTGGAACCCGGGAACTTTTCAAAGGCAAATTTCGGAATCTTGCTGACCACATAGTCAATGGTCGGCTCGAACGAGGCTGGCGTAACTTTTGTGATATCGTTGTCCAACTCGTCCAACGTATAACCCACGGCCAGTTTCGCTGCGACTTTGGCTATCGGAAATCCGGTCGCCTTGGAAGCAAGCGCAGAAGAACGTGACACGCGCGGGTTCATTTCGATAACAACCATCCGGCCGTCGTCTGGGTTGATCGCCCATTGTACGTTTGAACCACCTGTTTCGACACCAATCTCACGCAACACAGCAATCGAACCGTTCCGCATGATCTGATATTCTTTATCCGTCAAAGTTAGCGCTGGAGCGACTGTGATTGAGTCACCCGTGTGCACGCCCATCGGATCGACGTTTTCAATGGAGCAAACGATAATGGCATTGTCGGCAGTGTCGCGCACCACTTCCATTTCGAATTCTTTCCACCCCAAAAGACTTTCGTCGACCAAAATTTGGTTCACCGGTGACGCGTCCATGCCTGATCGGCAGAAGTGAATGAAGTCTTCGCGGTTATAGGCAACTCCGCCACCTGTGCCGCCCAAAGTAAAGGCGGGGCGTATAATTGCGGGCAGACCGATTTCTTCCAATTCGCCCAAAGCGATTTGAACACCTGCATCCAGATCTGCATTACCGTCTTCCTTGCGCGGCGCGGTAACAATTGTAGCTTTTGGATTCTCCAGGCCCAGACGATCCATTGCCTCTCGGAAGAGTTTGCGATCTTCGGCCATTTCAATGGCGTCGCGTTTAGCTCCGATCATCTCGACACCGAACTTGTCCAATACCCCCATCTCTTCCAAGGCAAGCGATGTGTTCAGGCCGGTTTGTCCGCCCATCGTGGGCAGTAGGGCATCGGGGCGCTCTTTCTCGATGATCTTGGCGACGACATCAGGCGTGATCGGTTCAATATAGGTCGCGTCTGCCAAACCGGGGTCGGTCATGATCGTGGCCGGGTTCGAGTTCACCAGAATGACACGATAGCCTTCTTCACGCAGCGCCTTGCAAGCCTGTGCACCGGAATAGTCGAATTCGCAGGCTTGGCCGATGACAATGGGGCCCGCCCCAATGATCATAATCGATTGGATATCGGTTCTCTTCGGCATGGCGTGGCCCCTTCGCTTTTGCACGAGTCGCGGACGCTGCCCAAGCGCCCAAATTGTCCTGCGTTATAGGGACCGGGCCAAAAGGTTCAAGAGGGATCGGAAACAGTGGCGAATTTGCCGCTTTCACCCCTTTCACTTGCTGCCTTTTTCTCTATATCGCGCATCACGGCAAATGGGGTCGCAATTGCAAATTCGTTTTGATCAGGGACCGGCTGGGCGAGGAACCCGTTTTCAGCGCCCCACCGACATTATCCGTGCGGATCAAGCCGCCGAAGTACCCGATGCTATGGCGGCGCTGGATAAGGCGCGCGCGAGTGGCGCTTGGCTGGCTGGATACGCCAGTTACGAACTGGGATATGCTTTGGAACCGCGCCTGACAAACCTAATTCCTGACGGAAGGCGCCTACCGCTGTTGTGTTTTGGCGTCTATGCTGATCCTGATCAATCTCCGTTGCCCAAGGTCGCCGGCGGGGTGTTGGACTTCAATCCACGTTGGGATGAAGCAACTTATTCCGAAGCCTTTCGAGCAGTTCATGACGCCATCGGGGCCGGAGAAATCTATCAAGCTAACCTGACTTTTCCTATAGACATAACTTTTGATGGAGACATCGGGAATTTGTTTGCTGCGTTGGCAGCAGGACAGCCAGTGGGACATGGTGCGCGGGTTGAGCAGGATGGGTTACCGGATTTGCTAAGCCGGTCGCCTGAGTTGTTCTTTCGCACTGACGCAGAGGGGCAAATAGAAACTCGCCCCATGAAGGGTACGCAACCTCGCGGCGATAACGTTGTCGAGGACGCCCAAAGGCGCGCCTTTTTAAGTGCAGACGAAAAAAACCGGGCTGAAAACCTTATGATCGTCGACCTCTTAAGAAATGATATCAGCCGTGTTGCACTTGCCGGATCTGTTAAGGTGCCAGAACTGTTCAAAGTCGAAACATATGCAACTGTCCATCAGATGGTGTCTTTGGTGCAGGCGCAGTTGCAAATGGGCATTGGTTTGTCTGAAATCCTGACAGCTCTGTTTCCCTGCGGTTCAATCACTGGGGCACCAAAAATCCGAGCTATGGAAGTTCTGTCTTCAGTCGAACCTTGGCCGCGTGACATTTATTGCGGCACCATTGGTTGGGCCGCTCCGGATGGGCGGTCCGAATTTAACGTGGCGATCCGTACACTGATGGTTGAAGACAACCAGGCAACCTTGAATGTAGGAGGAGGTGTAGTTTGGGGCAGCACTGCCCCGTCCGAATATGAGGAGGCGTTATGGAAAGCCCGCTTTGCCCGCCAGCTGAGCCTGATTTCCGCCTGATCGAAACGCTGGCCTTTCGGCCAAAAGAGGGGTTCATTCGACGGGACCGCCATCTTGCGCGCATGTCACGATCTGCGGCTACGCTTAGAATACCTTTCGACAAAGTTTCAGCGGTTGAAGCATTGAGTAAGGCAGAAGGGGAAAATGCACTGCGCTGTCGCCTTACGCTAGATACGAAAGGCAATTTTCATTTAACGACCGGAGCATTGGCAGGGAATCCATGTTTCTGGCAGCAGGCGATTTCAAAAGAAAGGTTGAACGCATCCGACTTTTGGCTTCGCCACAAGACCACTAGGCGTCATATCTATGACGCTGCCCGCGCATCATTGCCATCAGGCGTGGACGAAATGCTCTTTCTTAACGAACGGGGCGAGCTATGCGAAGGTACGATCAGTAACTTGTTTCTAGAAACGCCTGACGGTTGCCTGCTTACCCCGACGGATGCAAGCGGCGTGTTGCCTGGAATCCTTCGTGAGGAACTCATCGATACAGGTCAGGCCAGACCCGCAACGTTGAGATTGAGTGATTTGCAGAAGGCGAAAAATGTCTATGCGGGCAATTCCCTACGGGGGCTAATCCGGGCGGAGCTTGTTACAACGTGAAAAAGCACGAAAACTGGGCAGTAACTGAACCAAGCCGTAATAGGCTCAAGCTGGAGTTCGGCCTATTTTTTGTTGCGATCCCTGTAATTATCGCTGTGTTCTTTCCGCCTGACTGGATGTTTCCATCGCTTTTTTCGTTCACCGCACTAGGCATTGTCCTGTTGCACTTTACTCAGGGATTTTACTGGGCAGAGCTTAGGTACAACTGGCGAAATTGGTCGTGGAAGGAGTTGCTGGTCTTTTCAGTTTTTATGACCGCGATCTGTACATCCATGGTTATGTTGACCCGACCGGAAGCTGCATTTTTCCTTCTAATCAACAGGCCAGAGCTGCTGGCGTTTATCTGGGCTGGCTATCCTATTGCCTCTGCCTTGCCACAAGAGTTGTTGTTCCGGTCCCTGTTTTACCGACGTTATCATGCGATCCTTCCGCAAGGGCGAAAGGTTTACCTTCTCAACGCCGCGCTTTTTTCGCTTGCCCATCTTATGTACTGGAGCTGGATTGTCGCCGTTATGACGTTTGGCGGTGGCCTGCTTTTTTCTTGGGCATACCGCAAGCGTGGTTCTTTTTTCTACGCGGTTTTACTCCACGCGATTGCCGGAAACATAATCTTCGCTGTCGGGTTGGGCGTCTATTTCTATTCGGGCAATGTGAACAGGCCGTTCTGACGGTGCGACCTGCCTTGACTTTCCGCGCCCGACGGGGTGTATCGGCGCGACGAATTCTGTGCCCGAAGGGATATTGCATGCACGCCTACCGCAGCCACACCTGCGCCGCCCTGACCGCCGCCAATGTTGGTGAAACCGTCCGCCTTTCCGGTTGGGTGCATCGCGTACGAGATCATGGCGGTGTTTTGTTCATCGACCTGCGCGATCATTTTGGCGTGACACAAGTTCTGTGTGATGGGGACAGCGCAGCTTTCGCCGAACTCGAGACAGTTCGTTCTGAGTGGTGCATCCGTATCGACGGCACTGTCAAGGCTCGGGATCCGGAACTGGTGAACCCAAAACTTCCAACAGGTGAGATTGAGGTTTACGTTCGCGAGTTGGAAATACTCGGTGCTGCAGAAGAGCTGCCGCTGATGGTGTTTGGCGATCAGGAATACCCGGAAGAAACCAGGCTGCGCTATCGCTACCTGGACCTGCGTCGTGAGGCTATGCAGCGCAATATGACTCTTCGCTCTGACGTTGTGGCGTCGATGCGTCGCCGCATGTGGGATCAGGGCTTTCGTGAGTATCAGACGCCGATAATTACAGCATCCTCACCCGAAGGCGCGCGCGACTTTCTCGTCCCTTCGCGCCTGCATCCAGGGAAGTTTTACGCCCTGCCACAGGCCCCACAACAGTTCAAACAGTTGATCATGGTGTCTGGCTTTGACAAGTACTTTCAGATCGCGCCCTGCTTTCGAGACGAAGACCCTCGCGCGGATCGCTCGCCGACCGATTTCTACCAGCTGGACCTTGAGATGTCGTTTGTTGAACAGCAGGACGTCTTTGACACAATCCAGCCCGTTATGACCGACATTTTTGAAGAATTCGGAGGTGGTCGTAAGGTTGACCAGCACTGGCCACAGATTTCTTATAAGGATGCTGCGCTCTGGTACGGCACTGACAAGCCGGACCTTCGTAACCCGATTAAGATGCAAGTTGTGTCGGAACATTTCCGTGGATCCGGCTTTGCGATCTTTGCCAAATTGTTAGAGCAAGAGGGAACCGAAATCCGCGCTATCCCTGCGCCGGGCGGCGGCAGCCGTAAGTTCTGTGATCGAATGAATGCGTTTGCGCAAAAAGAGGGTTTGCCTGGAATGGGCTATATCTTCTGGCGAGAAGGCGAAAACGGTATGGAGGCGGCGGGACCGCTGGCCAAGAATATCGGCCCCGAGCGCACCGAGGCCGTCCGTTTACAACTGGGACTTGGCAAAGGTGATGCGGCCTTCTTTTTGGGAGGCAAGCCGAAAGCCTTTGAAAAAGTCGCGGGTAAAGCGCGTGACGTGATTGGCGATGAACTGGGTCTTGCCGAAAAGGATCGCTTTGCATTTGCGTGGATCGTGGATTTCCCGATCTATGAGCAGGACGAAGAAACCGGTGAGATTGACTTCGAACACAACCCGTTTTCTATGCCGCAGGGTGGAATGAAAGCCCTACAAGGCGATCCGTTGGATGTGCGCGGTTACCAATACGACCTTGCCTGCAACGGATACGAGTTGGTGTCCGGTGCAATCCGAAATCACAAGCCGGACATCATGCTGAAAGCGTTTGAATTGGCTGGTTACGGTGAAGACGAAGTCAAATCCCGATTTGGTGCGTTGTTTAACGCGTTTCACTATGGTGCGCCGCCGCACGGTGGTTGTGCTGCGGGCATCGACCGGATTGTGATGCTGTTGGCAGACGAAGCAAATATCCGCGAAGTCATGATGTTCCCGATGAATCAGCGAGCAGAAGATTTGATGATGGACGCGCCTTCGGACCCGACGCCGGATCAGTTGATGGAACTGGGGTTGAGAATTATTCCTCAAGATTAAGTACCGAACCGCCCTTACTTGTCAGGGCGGTTTGTTGTTTTTCGATAGGCATAGGTTCGAACGGAACCTCGACCTGTCTTGAGTTTGCTGTACTAATTCGCGTTGCTTGAGCAGAACTTGCGGTTCAATCTCGTTCAATCAGCTCGTCGAGGTTTTTTCGGCTGGATCGGATTGCCTTTGCCGTACGCCGCGTTTGAAAGTAGGCCCAGACGCACAGAATGGTTGCGGTTATGAAATACGCAATCTCCAATTCAGACGGCTCCGTGCTGCTCTAACCTGTTCTGAACCAAACCAGCAACTCTGGCGGCTTGTACTGTCACGGGTGTACCACTTGCGCGGACCAAAGCCAGCTGTTGTGCTGCATTGGCCAGAACCGTGTCGTTGGCATCCCGTGCAACACCACTTAAAAACTGGGCTGCGTAGTCCAAGCTGCGGTGGTCGGTCGGCCCAGTCAACACATCGGCAATCTGTGCCATATCATCCTGATAGGCTAAGGGATCGGGTCGTATTGTTTCGTCACGGATATAGTCAGATCCATCAGGCCGCCTATCTTCTGGAACATGCCGCAAGATCGCGGTTTGAAACTGGGCCAGAGATTTCAGTGGTTTGTTCAAAAAGCCATCTGCCCCTGCATTTATTGCCTCTGCCTCGGCCCCGTCATCGCCCGAGAGTCCCAGAATGACGTCAATGCGAATGACTTCATCGGCCAGTTCGGCGATCAAATCTGACCAAATGCCGTCAGGCAGGCCCATATCCACGACAATAACGGATGGGCGGTAAATCTGCAGATGCCGCCGCGCTGACTTTAGGCAGTCTGCCCGCCTGAAGCGCGCGCCGCTGTGCAAACACATCAAGCGGATTGCATCGCAAACATATCGGCTATCTTCGACCACAAGTACGGTCTGGCCGAGAAGCGGCCGCATTTTAGTGGGCGTGGGGCGGGTTATGAATTGTCCCGAATCGTCCATGGCAGAACTCCTAATCAGCAGATGCCCCACGCTAGGAACTCTCAGCTAACACCGGGTTAACGGGCAATTTGGCGCACTTGCCCTTTGGCCGGGCAGCGCCCATAACCGCTGCAACGCAGAACAGAGGAGATATCCATGATCGGTCGCCTGAACCACGTCGCTATCGCCGTCCCCGACCTTGATGCAGCTTCGGCACAATATCGCAATGCGCTGGGCGCAAAGGTGGGCGACCCTCAGGACGAACCTGATCACGGTGTTACCGTTGTCTTTATCGAGCTACCTAATACAAAGATCGAACTTCTGTATCCATTGGGTGAAAACAGCCCGATAAACGGATTCCTTGAAAAGAACCCTTCAGGTGGTATCCACCATGTCTGCTATGAAGTTGAAGATATCATTGCGGCCCGCGATCACTTGAAGGAAACAGGCGCCCGCGTTTTGGGTTCAGACGAGCCGAAAATTGGTGCGCATGGTAAACCTGTACTCTTCCTGCATCCCAAGGACTTTAATGGTTGCTTGGTCGAGTTGGAGCAAGTCTGAGGTGTGCCGATGACAATAACCGCTGCACTGGTTCTTTTTGCTGTTATTTGGTTTCTGACCCTTTTGGTGGTCTTGCCGGTGCGGATCAAAACACAGGGTGATCTGGGCGATATTGTACCTGGCACGCACGCCGGAGCACCCGAAGTTCACCATCTAAAAAAGAAAATCTGGATCACAACTGGAATCTCATTGGTGTTATGGGCGATTATCACCGGAGTTATTCTGTCCGGTTTAATCTCTGTTCGCGATTTCGACTGGCTCAACCAACTTGAGCCACGTGATTAAGCCCTAGACGTGAGTGTCCGACAACTTGTGATAGATATGTGTGAAAGTCGCTGCGCCGATGACAGGGATCACGAGGTTCAGCAACGGCACGGATAATGGGATCGCCATTAACGTTCCCGCTAGCCATATAGTCGTAGAATGTTTGGCGCGCAGTTTCTGCGCTCCTTCGCGTCCAAGCCGTCTCATTGCGGCCAGGGTGAAGTATTCGCGGCCCAGAAGAAATCCATTCATAGCCCAAAAGATGAAAGGCGCAAACGGCGGGAACATCGCATAGAAAATTAATGCCAAAAGGTTCGCCACGATTAAAACGCCAAGAAAGATTATCGTGTCCCACAAGGCGTCACCGATGGGAACAGGCGATACTTGGGGAAGGTTTGGGTAATACCGATCCTCTACAGCTTGCGCTACTTCGTCTAGAAACATCGAAGTGATGGCAGACGCTACGGGTACCATAAGAAAAATGGGTAAAATCAAAACCAGTACGATGCCAGAATAGTTCAGTACATCGTTTAGCCATGGCACGGCTCCAATGAAGGGCAAGGAAATTTCGCTTCCTGACCAGATATTGATCAACCAGATTGCACCGGCACAAGCAATAATCAACAATAACAGGGTCAAGCCGACGCCCCGCATAAGGACGCCCCGGAATCTAGGATCACCGATCTGGCCAAGCGCCGAAAAAAAAGCGTTCAGTACGATCATTCAGACACCCACTGTGTGAGTGCTGAAACATCTGGACGGGGTCGTTCGGGCGGTGACACGCTTTCAGTTGCGATGTGGATAAACCCGGCAACGCGTTCATTTTCAGCCAATCCCAATCCTTTTTTGCAAAACTCCCGGTCGTGTGCCTGCCAGCCAGATAGCCAATTTGCCCCCCATCCAGCGGCCAGAGCCGCGTTCAGCAACGCCAGACAAACGGCTCCGGCCGAGTATGTTTGTTCAATCGCGGGTATCTTTTCAGAAGGTTTTTGAACCTCGATGACAGTCACGGCCAGAAGACCCATATCGAACTGACTGCGAGCCTTGGCGATCTCTTCTGCGTTTTTACCCATAGCTGCAGCCCGGTTTTCCGTCAGGTCGGCAAGCCTTTGCAAAGCGCCAATTTCTAAAACAACAAAGCGCCACGGCTCTAATTTGCCGTGATCCGGACTACGCGCGGCAGCTGTTAAAAGCGGAAGCAACTGTTCACGGTTAGGCGCAGGAGCGACCAGCGTCTTAGCCGGGCGTGACCGGCGCGACTGCAGAAAGTCCAACGCTGCAGGGTTCTTCAAGGACATATGTTAACTTTCTTCACATGGGCGGTGCTTATCTCGGCCCGTAGGGTCATATTTTCAAGGGCAGACTGGTAGGAATGGCAAATCAATTGCAACATCAAACCGGAAAACAGGAGTTCGAGTTGAATATCTTGCCCAGTTTGTGTTGTACCTAAATGTCCTGACGGTCCGTTTCGCGAATCTGATAAACACCCTCCGGCAAGTCCAGAGCTGCAGCGAGGTCACGAACCTGCTCAGGCGAAAGGGTGATCTTTTGAACCTTGTCCGTTCTTGGATCCAGTTGTTCAATCGTTACGCACTCGGCAAAGCTGTTGATGACAATGTCTTCTTGCAAAGGCTTTGTGCCTTCGTCCACCAATGTGATGACTGTCGAGTCGAATTCATGCTCAATTGAAAACATGGCCCCACAGTGCCGATACAAATAGGGCATTGCAACCCGTTGTATTTCATTTCGCCAGTGGAACAACAAAGATTGCAACGTTATAGTAGCCTGCCGGAGAGATCGACTGAAAGGATTTGCTCATGCGCCGTCTCGCCCTGACGTTGGTTCTTGCTCTGGCGGCATGTGAATCTGCTTATGTCGAAGCCATCCCTTCGTCAGAATGGACACCAAAATCCTCAGAATCGCAGGAGCTGGCCGCGTCGTTCAACCAAGTCAGCAAGTCAGTGGCTGAAGCTTCGCGAACCGAATGCCGCCGCCGGACCCGAGCCGTCAATTGTGATTTCGTGATTCTCATTGATCTGGACCGACGCGCGTCGGCAAATGCGTTTCAGACGCTGGACGAAAATGGACGCCCATTGATCATTTTCACTCAGGCCATGATTGAGTCCACACAAAACGCGGATGAGATTGCATTTGTCATGGGTCATGAAGCGGCTCATCATATTCTGGGACACATTGCCCGTCAGGCTGAAAACGCTCGGGAAAGCGCAATTATCTTTGGAGATCTTGCGCGACGTCAAGGCGAAGACGCGGCAGGCATCGAACGAGCCCAACAATTGGGCGCAGAGGTGGGTGCGCAATATTATTCTCGGGCCTTCGAATTGGAAGCTGATCAACTTGGAACGATTATCACAAATGCGGCAGGATATAATCCTTTGATTGGATTGAAATTCTTCCAACGAATTCCGGACCCGGGCGATCGATTCCTGGCCTCACACCCGCCAAATGCTGAACGGGTGCAGGTCGTTCTGGATACGTCTGCCAAACTTGGGCTTACCAGATGACGACGCTGACGTGTCTGGGTGTGGTTTTAACTGATCGTGGATCGAAATATGCGGTTTCCGGCGGAAAGGTGAAGAGCCGTGAACAAATCGACGCGATGCTGGCCGAACTCAAATCCGACAAGGCGTATTCAAAAGCCACGCATAACTCTTGGGCCGCGGTATTGCCCGCAGGGTCGTTAAAAGCCGACGACGGAGAGGCCGGCGCGGGGATGGTAATCCTTCGAATGATGGAGCGCGCAGAACTCAGTGAGCATTTGATCATCGTAACTCGCTGGTACGGAGGAAAAAAATTGGGCGGCGACAGGTTTCGTCGTGTACAGGACGCAACGCGAGCCTATCTGGACAACCTGGGATGACGATTTTGACCTGTGTCAAGGGCACGAGACACTGAAAGTAATAGCCTTTCCCAAAGCGTGTTACGGAAAGGAGGTCTCATGTCGGACCGCGAACTGTTGAAACGCCACGCAGCGCTTGTTGACCAAATGGCCGACCGATTAGGGGTGGACCTACAAGAGGCGGCTATCGCTGGCGCTGTAGCGATGGATGAGATTTCTGATGCGGTATTGAGGTGCACGAAATGCGCGAACCCCGTTCATTGTGAAAGTCTTTTGGCACAGCCTGTCAATATAGACCATTCGCCGGAATACTGTCGCAATCGCGATCTACTGCGCAGGCTACGACCCTGATGTCGGCGGAAAAAATGCGAAAGCTCGGGCAGATCATGCCTCACCTGCGTTTAGTATTGCGTATGGGGCAAACTACCGGGATTGACCTTGCTGCCGCTCATCGTGAAGGAATTCTTGGTCACGATGATTGGGCTGAAATGGTGCAATCATGCCGTAAATGCGAATGGGCGAGTGGCTGTCCGGAATGGTTGAACCGAAACGATTTAGCGTCAGATGCGCCCCAAACTTGCCCTAACCGGGAAAGGTTGGCTGCACTAAAATCCAAAAAATCGAAAGCAAACTGATGGTTCCCAGTCCACTCGATGAAGCCGAGAAACACTTTTGGCTTACCCGTTCTGTTGCGCGTTGCATGGGGGTATCGTTCACCGATGCGATTGCGGAAGGCAGGTTAAAGGCTGATGGTTTTGCTGAATTGGTGGCGCGCTGCCAACACTCAGGTTGTAGCGAAAAGTGCTACTTCTGGCTGGCCAAGCAGCAGGCGCGGGCACAGGCCGCGCCTGAATTTTGCGTCAACGCAAAGGATCTGAACGCGCTGAACTAACCAAGATCAAAGCTTGGAGTGGCCGCCGTCACATAACGGTGCGTTGGCGCTGTGTTTGCAACCGCAAAAAAACACTTTCTTGCTGGCTTCTGCTGAAAATTTGACGGGTTCAATGCCTGATCCTTTGTGCGAACCGTCACAAAATGGCTGCCGTTTAGATTTGCCACATGCGCACCAGAAATAGGTTTTTCCCTCAGTTACCTCGATGGGATAGGGTGCCTTTTGGGCAATAGTCGGGGATTCTGACATATGGCTGCTCCGTTCTTCGCTGATGTCGTTTCAACACCCTAACGCAGTCTGTATCAAACGGCAGCCTGCCTTCGGTGAATCATACCAAAGTGCATAATTGCAGCGCTGTTTCGCTTTAAATCACAGATACGTTATCAACGCTGTTGCCAGACCGCTATCTTAGCCGTATCCTGATTTCGGCCCCGAAAAACTGGGCAATATCAGAAAAGTAATAGAGGACTGACGGACATGAAACTCAAATTCGCTGCTATCTGCGCCACGGCTGTAGTTCTGACCGCTTGCTCGCAGCAAGAGGAACCGACCCCGGTTTATATCACTCCTGAATATGATAAATACGGCACACCTAGCTGTCCGGCAGGTTATGGCCTGGCCACAACAGAGGCTGGTCAGACCGTATGTAACCCGGTCACACAATAATTTTAATTCAGGCGGCCCATTCTTGGGCCACCCGTTTTCTTAGGATCGTAAAGCCGCCCAACGGGCGGTTTTTTCTTCACATTTTTAACCGAACAGGCGATTTTCCGCCAATCCAAAATGCGGGAGCCAGCACATGCGCAACTTCTTTGTGCGACTGCACCACCGAACCCGGTGGAGCTGGCAGGGCCTTGTTGCAACTTACCGGGAAGAATATTCGTTTCGGGTTTGGGTATGGGCTAACCTGGTCTCGGCGACTTTGGCCTTCTGGTTACCGATTGGCAGCAGTGCACGGACATTAATCCTTGTGCTGGGACTGATGGTTCTTGTGTCCGAATTGTTCAACACCGCGATTGAGCGGGCAGTCGATCATACTTCTACTGACCATAGTAAACTTGCCGGCCAAGCTAAGGACGCCGCCAGCGCGGCAGTGGCATTGACGGCTGTTTCAGCAGGAATCGCCTGGGCACTAGCCATAATCCAACTAATCTGATCGGTGCGGTTATGACTTTGGGGAAATCCGCCCCCACAAGTCATATTCGCCAGCCTCGTCAACTTCGACAGTTACAATATCGCCCGGTTTCAACGACCCGAAGCCCTCATCAATAAAAAGATTGCCGTCGATTTCCGGAGCGTCCGATTTGGTCCGGCATGTGGCGGCCTCTTCGTCAATGTCGTCCACGATTACCTCAATGGTTTTGCCGACTTTAGCTGCAAGCTTGGCCTCGGATATGGCTTGGGCCTTTTCCATGAAGCGTTCCCAGCGGTCTTGCTTGACCTCGGGTGCAATGTGATCGGGGAGGTCATTTGATCGGGCACCAGCAACATTTTCGTACTGGAAACATCCCACGCGATCTAACTGGGCCTCATCCATCCAATCCAGTAATGTTTGAAACTCGGCCTCTGTTTCCCCCGGGTAGCCAACAATAAAGGTCGATCGCAACGTAATATCCGGGCAATCCCCACGCCACGCGGTAATCTCATCCAATGTCTTGGCGGCTGCAGCAGGGCGCGCCATGCGTTTCAGAACATCGGGATGAGCGTGTTGAAACGGAATATCCAGATAAGGCAGCACATTGCATCCCGCGTCCGCCATTAACGGTATCAGATCCCGCACATGGGGATAAGGATAGACGTAATGCAGCCTCACCCATGCGTCCAGCTGACCCAGCTCTCGAGCCAAATCCGTGATGTGGCTTCGTACGTCGTGATCTTTCCAAGGGTTGATGTCGTATTTCCGGTCCAAACCGTAGGCCGATGTATCCTGAGATATCACCAAAAGCTCGCGCACGCCGCTGTCGACCAGCTTTTCCGCCTCACGCAATACCGCATGGGCTGGCCTACTGACCAACTTGCCGCGCATATCAGGAATAATGCAGAACTTGCACTTGTGGTTGCAGCCTTCTGAAATTTTCAAGTAACTGTAATGGCGTGGTGTAAGTTTCACCCCAGAGGCAGGAAGCAGATCGACAAAGGGGTTTGGATCAGGTGGAACCGCAGCGTGTACGGCATCCAGCACCTGTTCATATTGGTGCGGGCCAGTTACAGCCAATATGCGAGGGTGGTGTTCCCGGATGTAATCCGGCTCGGCGCCCAAGCAGCCGGTAACGATAACTTTGCCGTTTTCCGCCAACGCTTCACCAATGGCGTCTAGGGATTCTGCCTTTGCACTGTCAAGAAATCCGCATGTGTTTACTATTACGGCATCTGCACCTGCGTAATCAGGGGAAATACCGTATCCTTCTGCGCGAAGCCGGGTCAGAATTCGTTCACTGTCCACCAGTGCCTTGGGGCATCCAAGGGACACCATTCCAAGCGTAGGTTGACCGCGACGCGGAGTATCGGTGATCTGCGCAGCAGGCGCGAGGTCGGGGCGAAGGTTTGGCGGGTTTGTCGTCATGGCGCGGCGTATAGAGGGGAAAGCTTCCCCTTGCAAATATCACTTTTTGAGGGCTGACTTAAATCAGAGCAGAAAAGCCGAACAAGGCAGGTGGCAGCTATGAAGTGGTTGGTAAGACTCCTTTTCATTTTTGCAGCAGTTTTCGGATTGATCATCGGTGCCCTGCTGTTGATGCCTGCGGATAAACTTGGAGCTATTCTCGCAGAACAGGTAAAAGCCAGTACCGGGCGTGAACTGACACTTTCAGGCGATGTCCATCTGTCCTTCTGGCCTGTACTTGGGATGGAAACCGGTCCCGTTACCTTTAGCAACGCCCCCTGGGCCGGCTCCGAGCCGATGTTAAGTGCCAAAAGCTTGTCTGTCGGTGTAGATGCTTTGGCACTTTTTTCTGGTGAAATGCGCGTTAAGCGAGTGATCGCTGAAAGCCCGGTTATACGGCTCGAAATATCTGACGGTCGAGGAAATTGGGTTTTGGGGAAT
>NZ_JBXWRL010000036.1:0-52711 GCF_059612885.1 Ruegeria sp. YKSD179
CCCGTATCAGCATGCGTCGCAAATTCCGCCAATACCTCGGGGACATCCAGCCAATGTTCGTAAAGCTGGCTGGGCAGTTCCACGAAATCACGCGCCACACTGGTGCCCGAGATGCTTTCGTAGGTCACGTTCGACAACATTTGGTGCAGCGCATGACCAAATTCGTGAAACAATGTCCGCGCGTCGTCATAAGACAGCAACGCCGGATCACCTTTGGCAAAGTTGCAAACATTGATAACGATTGGCGCCTGTTCCACCGGAAATTTCGCCTGACTACGCATCGCGCTGCACCACGCACCAGATCGTTTTGAGCCGCGCGCGAAGTAATCGCCTATAAACACCGCAATATGACGACCTTCCCTTGTCACCTCCCAAGCGCGGCAGTCGGGGTGGTAAAGCGGCACATCCAATGGTTTAAATGCCAAACCGAACAGGCGGTTGGCACAGTCAAACGCAGCCTCGATCATTCGGTTCAACTGCAAATACGGCTTGAGCGAAGCTTCATCCAAGTCATGTTCAGCCTTGCGCCGCTTTTCAGCGTAGTAGCGCCAATCCCAAGCTTCCAGCGGGCCATTAACGCCATCGTCCCGCATCATCGCGGTCAGGGTTTCAGCATCTGCATCCGCCCGCATTTTGGCTGGTTCCCAGACTTGCATCAAAAGATCACGCACACGATCCGGCGTCCGTGCCATCTCGGTTTCCAGCTTATATTCGGCAAAGCTGTCGTAACCCAATAGCTTTGCCCTTTCCTGCCGCAAGCCCAGTATCTCGGCCGCTATCTCTCGGTTGTCGGTTTCACCGCCATTTGCACCGCGGGAAACCCATGCGCGATAGGCTTTTTCACGGAGGTCACGCCGTGGCGAAAACTGCAGAAATGGCACGATCAAAGAACGCGAAAGTGTCACAACAGGACCGTCAGAACCCTTTTCTTGCCCTGCCGAACGTGCGGAACTTACGACGAAGTCTGGTAAGCCCAATAAATCGTCCTCATTCAACTCCATGTACCAATCCCGCTCATCCGCCAGAAGATTTTGCGTAAAGGATGTGCCCAACAAGGCCAGTCGGGCCTTTATTTCTTGCATCCGGGTGTCTTGCTCTCCTTGCAGTGCTGCCCCTGCGCGCACGAAACCACGGTAGGTCAGAAAAAGAATGCGTTTCTGTTCGTCGGTCAGATCCAGGTGTTCACGACGGTTCCATAAGTCTGCTACCCGCCGAAACAACGTTTTGTTCGACGAAATACCCGAATAATGCTCGGAAAGTTTAGGAGAGAACTCGCGTTGCAATTCTTCGCGCCTTGGATTGCTATCCGCTCCCGCGACCGAGTAGAAAACCGACAGGACCTTATCCATCTGTTCGCCTGCCGCTTCCAACGCTTCAATCGTGTTTACAAAATTCGGAGTTTCCGTCGCCGAAGCAATTGCATCAATTTGGGCGTTGTGAACCCCCATGGCTTGCTCAAGCGCAGGCGCAAAATCTTCGTCAGAGATTTCAGCAAATGGCGCGATCTTGAACGGAGTGTTCCACTCAGAAAGAATTGGGTTGGTCATGCAAGTCTCCTTTGACCGTATACCTAGGAGCGCCCGGAATAATGATCCAGAGCCGGCCCGGAAATAGATTATTGGTTATTTGTCGCCGCAAATCGGGCAATCTGCTCTTCGCGTCAATGCGATCTTTCGGCTTTCACCATAAAGCGCGTCATAGATTAGCATCTCACCGCGTAGTGCTTGCCCGGCACCCGTGACCACCTTAATCGCTTCCACCGCCATCATGGACCCTACTACACCCGGCAAGGGGCCAATGACACCAGCCTCGGCGCAGGATGGTGCTAGCCCTGCTGCCGGAGCTTCTGGGAATATACATTGATAGCAGGGGCCGGTCGTAGCAGGGTCAAATACACTCAGTTGCCCTTCCCACTGCGACAATGCCCCCGAAATTAAGGGCTTGCCCAGTCTGACCGCAGTTCGATTAGACAAATACCGCGTTTCGAAATTATCGGTGCCGTCAAGGACAAGGCCAAAATCCGAAAACAGGTCCTCAGCAATCTCTTCGGTCAACCGCCGATGATATGGCAGAACATCGACGTTAGGATTTTGCGCTAGCATCGCTTGTTGTGCAGAAAATACTTTAGGCATTCCAATATCGGCGTCGCGATGTATCACCTGTCTTTGAAGGTTGGCGTTCTCAACAACATCGTCATCAATTACGCCGATTGTACCAACACCTGCTGCGGCAAGGTATTGCAACGCGGGTGCGCCCAGTCCGCCGGCACCGATCACCAGAACGCGTGACTGTTTCAAGCGTTTCTGACCCGGGCCTCCCAATTCACGCAGGACGATGTGGCGGGCATAGCGGTCCAATTCAGTTTCACTGAACTTGTCCGACGGCGCGGTGATTTGTTGCGTAGAAACTGGAACGGCGCGGTTTCGAAGCACCTTCAATACCTTTCCGTACATCAGGATCAGAACTGCAAATCCGACCAGAATGAACCACATCGCGGCAGAGCCACCGGTAGCCTCGCGCAGCGGGTGCTGGTCAGGTAATGACAGTTGGGCAATGATCACTCCCAAGAGCAGTACTGAAACGGATACAAATCGGGCCGTCCGCGACACACCGGCAAAGAGACCAATGCCCCACAAACCCGCAGCCAAAGCCAGGACAAGCAGCATCAGCCGCGCCCAGTCGAGCCAAATCCGCCCGCCCCACGCGCTGTTTCGCCCAAGTTCTCTGCGATCTCAAAAACAGCCTGCACTACAGGCGCCACTATGAGTTGGGCAATGCGATCTCCGTGATTTATTTCGAACCTTTCCTGCCCTGCATTCAAAACGATGACACCCAGCGGTCCGCGATAATCACTGTCGATGGTGCCCGGAGTGTTTGGCAAAGTGATCCCATGTTTAAGAGCGAGACCTGATCGTGGACGAACCTGTACCTCAAATCCCGTTGGTATCTCGATCCTTAGACCTGTTGGCACCAATGCGCGATTTCCGGGTTGCAAAACGATAGTGCCACGATCAGGTATATTGGCCCGTACATCCGCACCAGCCGCGCCTGCAGATTCATAGCAGGGCAAGGCCACGGACCTATCAGCCCAATCCTCATGGATCACATGAATTGCGACCATCTGCGCACCTTTCGTTTCAACATCTGGCTCCGCAATTCATTCCGACAATGCATCGGCAATTTTTTGAGCCAACCGATTTGCCACCAAATCTTTACTCATGCGCGGCCATTCCTCAGTTCCTTGACCCGTAATCAGGGTCACCGCGTTTTCGGACCCGCCCATAATGCCGGTCGTTGGGCTGACATCATTGGCAACGATCCAGTCACAGCCCTTTCGTTCACGTTTAGCTGAGGCATGTTCAACCACGTTATCTGTTTCCGCGGCAAACCCAACAACGAGAGAGGGGCGGTTCTTCTCCAAATTAGATACGCGTTTCAGGATGTCGGGGTTCTCAGAAAACTCCAATGTCGGCAAGCCGTCGCGACTCTTCTTCAGCTTTCGGTCTGAAACTCCGGCGACCCGCCAGTCGGCAACCGCCGCCGTAAAAACTCCTGCGTCCACCGGCAAAGCGTTATCTACGGCATCCGACATCTGCTGTGCAGTCTCGACGGGAACAACCTGAACTCCCTCCGGAGGTTGAACATCTGCCGGACCGGTAACAAAAATTACTTCGGCCCCCATTGCAGATAGGGCGCGGGCAATCGCGGTTCCCTGAGCCCCAGAAGATCGATTGGCGATATAGCGCACCGGGTCAATCGGCTCATGCGTTGGACCGGATGTGACTAGAATCCGCTTACCTTTCAAAGGGCCTGCGGTCAGTTCCGCCTCGATCGCTGCAACGATTTCCAAGGGTTCCGACATCCGCCCCGGCCCAAATTCCCCGCAAGCCATATCGCCTTCGTTGGGCCCGACGAATCGCACCCCGTCTTCCCGCAACTGTTTAAGATTGCGTTGCGTAGCCGGATGATTCCACATTCGTACGTTCATGGCTGGGGCGCACAGAACACGTGTGTCGGTCGCCATCAAGAGAGTCGAAGCCAGATCATTCGCCAGCCCGGATGCCATTTTTCCCATCAAGTCGGCCGTTGTGGGCGCGACTACGATCAAATCTGCGGATCTTGAAAGCTGGATGTGACCCATCTCGGCCTCATCCGTGAGGTCGAACAGGTCGCGATAGGTTTTTTCACCGGACAAAGCTGAAACCGACAAAGGTGTAACAAATTCCTCTGCGGCGTGGGTCAGAACCGGTATCACGCCTGCACCGCGTTCTTTCAACCGACGGATTAAATCCAGCGATTTATAAGCCGCGATTCCGCCGCCTATAATCAGCAGAATACGTTTGGATGCCAGCATGATCAGCCCTTCCCGTACCGGACGGCCCTGACATTAGGCAACGCTCGACCAGAGTTCCAGCAGTTAATTCTGTGCTTCAAAAGCTTTGCAGGGGTCCTCGCGATCGACTGCCGGGCTGTCAATTACGGCGTCGAACTCTCCGTCTACAACGCCATCCTCGGACTGACCCAACACGAAGACTTTCAAGCCGGGGCGCATGCGGGACAAAAAGGTTGGAATTCCACGGTCCTTCCGTGCGTGGCCGTTACCCGTAATAACTGCAACAGGACCGCCGGTTTCTTCTGTGGCGCGTAAGATCGATCGCGTCAAAACAGCATCACGAAGACGTTGGATCGCAACCATCTGGGGTAAATCCTCAGTGGGAATAGCGTCGCAATGTGCAGCCAATTGATCAGCCTCGCGGGCTGCTTGGTCTTCCGGCGCTAACGGCACCGTCAACCCGTAACGCGCCGCGTCTGCACCCAAAGCCGTGGCCGCGCCCCGTTCCATCGCAGCTCTGGCTGCTGCGCGCGGCACCATAGCACCATAAACCGGAGCATTAGATGCCTGAAAAATTGGATAATACATGCTTAACGGGGGCCAACCTGACTCGGCCCATCTCAGCATTCGAGACAGTTCCTCGGGATTGGTTGCGGCCTTTTGAGCAAGCCGCTGAGCACCCTCTTCTGTTACCATCTCCCAAACAACAGCAGTCGGAGACAGGGACTTAATGGCCTCGGTTTGCACCAGATGGTGCCGAGGGTTGTCGTGAATTTCCCCAAGAATGACAACATCGGCAGATTGCATTTCCGCAATCAGTTCAGCAGTTAAAAGTTCCTGCGCATGGCCTTGCCGAACCATTACACTGGTAACCGTGCAAATGCACGCGAGAATCGCAATCAGTCTCATGCGAAGAAGTGTTGCACCTCACGTGATTGCGCTTCAAGGTTCTTGCGCATTTTCACAAATGCCGCCGCCTCAAGCTGGCGGACGCGCTCTTTTGAAAGACCCAGTTCATGGCCAAGACTTTCCAAGGTGCGGGCTGGTTCGCGCAGTTTCCGTTCACGCACGATGAAACGTTCCCGTTCGTTCAAAGCTTGCATCGCGGCAACCAACCAAGTGCGCAATTGCTCGGTGTCGTGACTGTGCTCGACCGTGTCGGCCGCCTGTTCGCTGTCGTCTTCCAGCGCATCAATCCATTCTCTCCCTTCGTCATCCACCGACTGAACAGCGTTCAGGGAAAAATCCGATCCGGAAAGACGCCCTTCCATCATTTCAACGTCCCGCAAGGGCACTCCAATTTCGGCAGCTATCAATTGATGAAGCTGATGCCGATCCAACTTCTGGCCCTCGGTTGCGGCTTCGCGCTCCAAACGTGCCTGAACCCGGCGCATATTGAAAAACAGCGATTTTTGCGCTGAAGTAGACCCAGTGCGCACCATTGACCAGTTTCGCATAACGTAGTCCTGAATGCTGGCCTTGATCCACCAAACTGCATAAGTGGAAAATCGAACTCCGCGATCAGGGTCAAACTTGTCGGCGGCCTTCATCAGGCCCAAACCAGCCTCTTGAATAAGGTCGTTCATGGGCGCGCCGTAACGTTTGAACTTTGCCGCCATTGAAATTGCCAATCGCATATAAGCAGTGATCAATCGATGAAGGGCTTGTTCGTCCCGATTGTCCCGCCAAGCGTAAGCCAACTTCAATTCCGTCTCTGCGTCCAGCAACTCGGCCTTCATCGCCTGTCGGGACATCGAAAAATCTTTTGCGTTGTCCAGTGCCATGCAACTCTCCCATTTTTGTCGGCGCTGGCCGGGCTTGCCTTGCCGACCTGTGGTCGATACGCAGGGCAGCACTAGGTGGATCACCAGAAAGGTAATTATAGTGCGTCCTGATTTAACCTTTGTCCTGGGTGGCGCTGCATCGGGAAAATCCTCATTTGCCGAACAACTTGTTGTCATGTCAGGAAAAAAACGCGTTTACCTTGCGACATCACAAGTGTTTGATGAAGAGATGCGCCTAAAAATTAAGCAACATATTGCGCAACGCGGGGAAGGATGGTCCACGATTGAAGTGCCCTTCGACCTGATCTCAAAAATTCGCGACATGGACAGTAACCAGATTGGACTAGTCGATTGCGCGACGATGTGGCTGACAAACCACCTGCTTGCTGGAAGCGATCTTGAAATGGAACAAACAGCGCTTTTGGATGCTTTACGCAATTGCCCGGCAGAACTTGTAGTAGTGTCCAATGAGGTTGGGCACGGCATCGTTCCGGAAAACACGCTTGCCCGGCAGTTTCGCGAAATGCAGGGACGTTTGAATATCGCACTGGCGGCACAAGCTGATCTAGTGGTGCAGGTCACCGCAGGCTTGCCGGTTGTACTAAAAGGTCAATTACCATGACACGTTTGCACCTTGTCCGCCATGGCCCGACCCACGCCAAAGCCATGGTCGGTTGGTCGGACATACCCGCTGACCTAAGCGATCTCGTCGCCATTGACAGGCTGCACTCGCACTTGCCCTCGGATGCGGTGGTCATCTCATCCGACCTGTCACGTGCCGCCGATACTGCTTCTGCTATTCAAGGCCAACGGTTCCGTTTGCCCCATAACCGTGACCTGCGCGAAATAAATTTTGGGGCGTGGGAAATGCGCTCTTTCGCCGAGATCGAGGCCGATGATCCAGAATTGGCCTTAGCCTATTGGGACGCCCCAGGTGATGTCCGCCCCCCACATGGCGAAAGCTGGAACGAAGTCTGTACCAGAGTGGATGCTGTAATTGACAACCTGATCGACCAGCACGTGGGTCGTGACTTGATTGTAGTTGCGCATTTTGGGGTCATTCTGACTCAGGTCCAGCGCGCCCTAAACGTTAATGCTAAGGAAGCGTTTTCGCATCGGATCGATAATCTTTCCGTTACCGAAATTACACGATCCACCAATAGTTGGACCGTTGGTCGGATCAATCACTGTCCGTGATCAAGTAACGCACAATTCTCTGATTTACTGCTGGCACTACGTTCGCCATCGTCAGTACATGACTTACGAACTCTTTATCGGTGACCGCTTGTTTTCCAGTTGGTCCTTGCGTGGTTGGCTGATGCTGAAAAAGTTCGGTTTGCCGTATCGCACCCACATGGTCGGCTTGTATTCCGGCTCGATGGCTGAGGACATGGCACAAGTTTCACCGGCCCGCCTTGTTCCGGCCCTACGTCTGCCAGACGGTATTGTTGTTGGTGAAAGCCTTGCGATCGCAGAGACGCTGGCTGAACGTCACCCTGAAGCAAATCTTTGGCCGCAAAACGCCACGGCCCGCGCGACAGCCCGCTGGTTGTGTTCGGAAATGGTAGCTGGTTTCGCTGCGCTGCGTTCTGAATGTCCGATGCAATTGTTACATTGTTGGAGAAGGTTTGCGCCAACGGCTGAAACTCTGACAGACCTGAAGCGCATTGAGTTGCTATGGCAGCATGCTCGGTCGGTCTCCGGGGCGAAGCAGGGACCTCTGTTTGAAACCTACTCTCTAGCTGACGTGTTTTACACACCTGTGGCGGCACGGATCATCGGGTATGATCTGCCAGTTTCTGAACAAAATCGTGAATATTGCCTGCAATTGCTGGCAGATATATCGGTTCGACAGTGGCGCGCGATGGGAATGACGGTAAAGTACGATCCTTTTCCGTATAATCAGAACCTCCCTTCGGTACCTTGGCCGATTGGAGAAACTTCGAGCGCCATGCCTGCAACTGATGGGCCATCAATCAATTCCGCTTGCCCGTATTCAGGAAAACCCGTCACGCATTTTCTAAAGCTGAACGGACGAATCTGGGGCTTTTGCAATGCGTTCTGTAGGGACAAGACGCTCTCCGATCCTCAAGCATGGCCGAAATTTGAAAAGATGGTGAGTTCTGTTAACCATTCTTAAACCGCACCCATGCCAGTAACCCTCTGTTAACCACAATCAGGTTCGAAGCGGAGGAAACATGGTAGCTCGCGCCCATACAGTCGCGTTCCAAGGTGTCGATGCCCGGCCAGTTGAAGTGCAATGCGCCGTCTCGCCGGGCCTGCCTGCATTTTCGATTGTCGGCCTGCCTGACAAAGCCGTCTCGGAGGCTCGTGAAAGAGTGCGCAGTGCCCTTAGTTCGATGGCCATTGCGCTTCCTTCCAAGCGGATCACCATAAACCTTTCTCCTGCCGACCTCCCCAAAGAGGGCAGCCATTTCGATCTACCGATCGCAGTCGCATTTTTGTCAGCCCTCGAAATCATCCCGTCTGACGCAGCAGAAAGTGCCGTTGCGCTTGGTGAACTTTCTTTGGATGGGTCATTGGCACCCGTTGTCGGCGCCCTACCCGCCGCCATGACTGCGGCCACTGAAAATCGCATTCTGGTCTGTCCACGCGCCTCGAGCGCCGAGGCGGCCTGGGTCGAAGCCACACAAGTGATTGGAGCAGGTTCGCTTGGTGATGTTGTGCGCCATTTCTCTGGGCAGTCTCCTCTGGAGGTCGCCCAACCAGGAGAGGTCAGGTTAGCGCAGGGCGAGCGCGATCTGCGAGACGTGAGAGGACAGGAGCGAGCCAAGCGAGCGTTGGAAATTGCTGCGGCGGGGCGGCACCACTTGATCATGACCGGAACACCGGGTTCAGGAAAATCTATGTTGGCCGCGCGTCTTCCGGGTATCTTACCCCCACTCTCGCCCGCCGAAGCCCTCGAAACCTCGATGATACACTCGTTGTGCGGGCTGCTCGATGAAGGCGGTATCAGTCGCGCGCGACCGTTTCGGGAGCCTCATCATACCGCCTCGATGGCGGCCATTGTCGGTGGCGGCAAGGGAGCCAAACCCGGCGAGATTTCTCTGGCTCATAATGGTGTTCTGTTCATGGACGAATTTCCAGAGTTTCCGCGCACCGTGTTGGAAACGCTGCGCCAGCCGATCGAAACAGGTGAAGTCATGGTCGCACGGGCAAATGCTCATGTGAAATACCCATGCCGATTCATGCTGGTCGCGGCTGCCAATCCCTGCAAATGCGGATACTTGACTGATCCGTCCCGCGCTTGTTCCCGGGCGCCAGTCTGCGGTGAAGACTATCTTGCCCGAATATCTGGTCCGCTGATGGACCGATTCGACCTGCGGATTGAGGTTCCGCCTGTTAGCTTCACGGATCTGGATCTACCACCGTCAGGCGATACTTCTGCAGTGGTGGCTAAACGCGTTGAAAAAGCCCGCGTTATTCAGGCTGATCGGTTTAGGAACATCCCTACCGCGCGACAAAACGCGGACGCCGAGGGTAAATTACTTGAAGAAGTCGCGGTATTACAAAACGAGGGTAAAGAATTACTGATACAGGCAGCAAACCGTTTCGGCCTCTCCGCTCGAGCGTTTCACCGAATAATGCGGGTCGCGCGCACTATCGCAGATCTTGAGGGCACCATCGACATCCAGCGGCACCACGTGGCCGAGGCGCTGAGCTTTCGCATCAGCGCCCAGATTGCAGTTTAGAGTTTAGCCTCGATTGCATCCCAGATCTTCCCCGCAACATTTACGCCATCGAACCGCTCCAATTCCTGAATGCCAGTTGGCGACGTCACATTTATCTCGGTCAGATAGTCTCCGATCACGTCGATACCGACGAAAATCTGTCCCTTTTCCTTCAACAGAGGGCCAATTGCAGCGCAAATCTCCAAATCTCTTTCCGAAAGGCTAATCTTTTCAGGCCGTCCTCCAACATGCATGTTGGACCTGGTTTCCCCTTCGGCCGGAACACGATTGATCGCACCGACAGGTTCACCGTCGACTAAAATGACACGCTTGTCGCCGTTACTGACATCAGGCAGGAATTTCTGAACAATTAAAGGTTCTCGCGAAAAGCCCGTGAAAAGTTCGTGCAGCGAAGTCAGGTTTCGATCGTTTGCATCCAAACGGAAAACCCCTGCACCCCCATTCCCATAAAGAGGCTTCAGAATCACATCGCCATGCTTTTCCTTAAACGCTTTGATGGTGCGCAGATCCCGCGCAATCGTTGTCGGCGGCGTCAGTTCGGGGAAATCCAGCACCAAGAGTTTTTCCGGGTAGTTTCTAACCCAAAATGGGTCGTTAACGACCAAAACCTTATCCCGAAGCCTGTCCAGTAAATGCGTCGAGGTTATGTAGTGCATGTCGAACGGAGGGTCCTGACGCAACCAAACCACATCAAATTCGCCAAGATCGACTTCGTGTTCAGGGCCCAATATTGCGGGGTCGCCAGCAACCCGCTGAATTGTCATTTCTTGGGCACGCGCCGTAACTCGCCCTTCCTGATAGGCCAGCTGATCCGGGCCGTAGAAAAACAATTCATGGCCGCGGGCCTGTGCTTCCTCCGCCAGCCGGAATGAACTGTCTGCATCAATGTCCACGGCCCCAATCGGGTCCATTTGAAAGGCGATTTTCATGGCGAGTCCTCTGTCTTAACGCCAGATACATGGCCCACTGTGGCCGGGGGTTCAATGGCGATCAGCCGTGTCCGAAGGCGTTTTCAATAATTTGAACCGCACCAGACGCATCGACTAGGGCTGCATCAAACCTGACATTCGTAAGCTGCCCATCGGGTTCATGCTCCAGAAACTGCGCAGCTGCGGAAACAATGCGCTGAATCTGTCGCGTGTTTATTCTTGCGGCAGCGGCTTCGAAACTACTGCTTTTCTTGACTTCGATGAACACCAGCCCTTCGGTGTCGCGCGCAATCAGGTCGATTTCACCCGCTGCGCCACGCCAACGGCGATGCGCAATGGTAAAGCCTCGGCGTTCATAGTCAGTTGCAACGGCCTGTTCAGCTGCGCGTCCAACAAGATTTGAAACCGAGCCCCGAACTGACCTATTAACCATTTCGTTCCTTTCCCAATTTCAAGGCTTTCTGATAAATCGGGCGGCGCGGTACGTCATACATCTTGGAAACAAGGTCAGCTGCATCCCGGACTGAGTGGGTTTCGAGGGCCTTTGCAAGAGCTTCATCTACTTCCGATTCGTTAACAGATTGCGAATGGCCGCGATCCACCAACAGAACAATTTCCCCTTTGACAGATTTGCCCGTGTATTCTGCGGTTAGGTCGCCCAAGGTGGCTCGCCTCACTTCTTCAAATTTCTTAGTCAATTCTCGACAAATGGCGGCTTTACGATTCTCTCCAAGAACGTGGGAAAGATCCGAAAGACAGGCTGCCAGGCGTTTGGGAGATTCATAAAAAATTAGTGTACCCGGTATTTCGCGCAATGCCTCAATTTTAGTTTTTCTGGCACCCGAGGAATTTGGCAGGAAGCCGGCAAAAAAGAACGCGTCCGTTGGCAGCCCGGCCAGGGTCAGGGCCATCATCGCGGCCGACGGTCCGGGGGCACAAGTGACCAAATGACCTTCTTCCGCCGCCAGTCGTCCAAGATCGTAACCGGGATCGGCGATTAATGGCATTCCGGCTTCTGAGGCATAAGCGACAGACATTCCCTGTTCCAGCGCATCCATGATGCGGTTTCGCGCGCCAACACCGCTGTGATCATGGTAAGCCTGAATGCGCCGACCAGCCAAAGGGACGCCGTGGATCTCCATCAGCTTGCGTAGGCTGCGTGTGTCCTCAGCCGCTATCATGTCTGCCGAAGCCAGCACATCCAACGCCCTGAGTGTGATATCCCGCGCAGTCCCTATCGGAGTAGCGACAAAATACAGGCCGGCGCCCAATCTGATCTTTTGAAAATTCAAAGCTGGACCCTCACAGCATGACGTTTATTATCGCGGCTCAATATAATGGCTGCATCCATGGCCGCCGGATCAAGGAGTTTTCATTTAGATGTTCACTGTTTGCAAGCCTGCCCGCAAACTGACCAAATCGGTTTTGGCCCTAGCCGCAGCGGTGTTTCTAGCCGCATGTGAGCCTGGTGTGAACACCGGCGGTCCGTCGATTGACACATCGGAACCAGTACCTGTTGCGCTTTTAGTACCGCTTGGTTCAGGACAATCCGGAGATGCCGCCTTAGCCCAAAGCCTTGAAAATGCCGCCCGCCTGGCAATGACTGACCTTCCAAATGTCAACATCGACCTGAGGGTGTACGACACCGCTGGCAGCGCTGCAACAGCGTCCGCCGTAGCTCAGCAGGCTGTTGCAGACGGAGCAAAAATCATTCTGGGCCCAGTTTACGCTCAGGCTGCTAATGCAGCAGGGCTGGCTGTATTGAACAACGGTGTGAACGTACTGTCCTTCTCCAACAACACTACTATTGCGGGCGGAAATGTCTTCGTTCTTGGACCGACCTTTGAAAATACTGCCAATCGCCTCGTCAGCTTTGCTGGCCAACAAGGCAAGAGTGGTATGGTTATCGTTCACAGCAACGATGCCTCTGGTCAATTGGGACAAGCCGCAATCGCCGGTGCACTTAGTAACAGCCGTGTGAACAATGCTGGCTCCATTGGCTTCGATCGGTCGCAACAGGGCGTTATTAATGCGGTCCCGTCCATCAAATCCACAATGGATTCCTCGGGGGCAGATTCGATATTCCTGACGGCCACCACGGCTGGCGCCCTTCCGCTTTTCAGCCAACTGCTGCCCGAATCCGGACTGTCCCCGGCAACAACGCAGTATATTGGTCTGACGCGTTGGGACATACCTTCCCAAACGCTGGAGCTTCCGGGCGTTCAGGGTGGTTGGTTCGCCTTACCTGACCCAGCCAAGGCTCAGGCCTATCGCCAACGTTACAACGCCACCTACGGCGAGGCACCGCATCCAATCAGTGGCTTGGCTTATGACGGTATCGCCGCAATTGGTGCGTTGGTTAGTCAGGGTAAATCGAACGCGCTGACAGGTGCCGCTCTGACGCAAAACGCCGGGTTCCAAGGCGTCGGTGGCATCTTCCGTCTGCGCCCGAATGGGACAAATGAACGCGGTCTGGCGGTTGCCACGATCCAGAACAAACAGGTGGTTGTTATTGACTCTGCCCCACAAAGCTTCTCTGGCGCTGGCTTCTGATCAATCCGGTCAAACCCCGCCGTCGACAGGCGCGCTTATATGCCCGGAATACGAGATTTTCGACAGCGCCGGGGTGAATGCCCAGCTTTCGAACGCGTTCGAAGATTGCAAAGACAACACTGAAATGCGTGCAGCAACTGTGCGCATTCTACGTGACGCCCAAAAGACAGGGCGCGGCAACATCGCAGATGCATTTGCCGCCCGTCCCTTTGACGCGCGCCCACTGACGCGGTCGTATACCTTTCTAATGGATAGATTGGTTTGCACCGCGCTCGAGGTTGCAAGCGAACGGCTACACCCGTTGGCCAACCCGACGCGGGGCGAAAAGATCGCTGTTCTGGCGGTTGGCGGATACGGGCGCGGAGAAATGGCCCCTTCCTCGGATGTGGATCTGCTGTTTCTAACGCCATATAAAATCACGGCTTGGGCCGAGAGCGTGATTGAATCCATGCTCTATATCCTTTGGGATTTGCGGCTCAAGGTTGGCCACGCTTCACGCACGACACGGGATTGCCTGCGCCTGGGGGCCGAGGACTTCACGATCCGAACCGCAATGTTGGAGCAGCGCTTTTTGGCAGGCGACAAGCCGTTGGCAGAAGAACTCGAGCAACGCCTCAAGGAAGAACTGTTCAAAGGTAGCGAGAGGGAATTCATCGAGGCAAAATTGCAAGAACGCGAGTCGCGCCACCACAAACAGGGTGAGCGTTACATGGTCGAGCCCAATGTCAAGGAAGGCAAAGGTGGCCTTCGTGATCTTCAGTCCCTCTATTGGATCGCAAAATACATCTATGGCGTCCACGATGTGGCTGAACTGGTGCCGTTGGGTTTGTTCACACCCGAAGAGTTCAATGGCTTTGTTGCAGCCGAAGATTTTCTTTGGGCCGTTCGCGCGCACATGCATCTGGTCACTGGGCGGGCTACCGAACAACTGACTTTCGATCTTCAGGTCGAAGTCGCCGAGCGCATGGGTTATGAGGACCGTGCTGGCAGGCGTGCAGTCGAAGTCTTTATGCAACGCTACTTCCGCGAGGCCACCCGAGTGGGCGAGTTGACCCGCATTTTTCTAACCAAGCTTGAAGCCACTCACATCAAAAGCGCGCCATTGCTTGAGCGTATTTTTCGCAGGCGTCCCCGCGTGAAACCCGGTTACAAAATGGTGCATGGCCGTTTGGCCGTAAGTGACCCCGATGAATTCCTCGAAGACCAATTAAACATGCTGCGTCTGTTCGAAGAGGGCCTGCGTACAGGTATGCTGATCCACCCGGATGCGATGCGTTTGGTCACAGCAAATCTGGATCTGATCGATGACGAGATGCGTAAAAACAAAGAAGCGCAGCGTATCTTCCTGGACCTTATGCTGAAACACGGAAACCCAGAGCGCGCCTTGCGCCGTATGAATGAACTGGGTGTTCTTTCGGCATTTTTGCCAGAGTTTGAACCGATCGTGGCGATGATGCAGTTCAATATGTACCACAGTTACACCGTGGACGAACACATCATCCAGTGCATCGTAAATCTGGCCCAAATTGAACGAGGTGAACTGATCGAGTCCTTGCCGCTTGCATCCTCGATTCTGAAAGAGGGGGTCAACCGCAAAGTGCTTTATGTCGCACTTTTGCTTCATGACATCGGCAAGGGTAGGCCCGAGGATCATTCTATTCTTGGCGCTCAAATCGCCCGCAAGGTCGCCCCGCGGTTGGGGCTGAGCAAGGCAGACTCCGAAACCGTTGAATGGCTGGTGCGCTATCACCTGCTTATGTCGGACATGGCGCAAAAACGCGATATTTCCGACCCACGGACTGTGCGAGATTTCGCCAAAGCGGTCGAGACCGTGAAAAGACTGGATCTGCTGACCGTACTCACGGTTTGCGACATTCGCGGCGTTGGGCCCAACACTTGGAATAATTGGAAAGCTACTTTGCTGAGGGCCCTGCACGCAGAAACCAAACGCGCTTTGGAAACCGGCATGGAAGACCTCAACCGCGCCAACCGCGGTGCCGGTGCCAAAAAGGCTTTGCGCTCAGCACTCGTAGATTGGTCCAAAGCTGACTTAAAAACGGAAACCGGGCGCCACTATGAACCTTATTGGCAGGGCTTAAACGTCTCTACGCATGTTGAGTTTGCCGAGATGCTACGCGCGTTGGAACACAGCGGTGATCCAGGTGACATGGAAGTTCGCCTGCATCCCGACGAAGACCGCGACGCCACACGCGCATGCTTTGCCATGGCGGATCACCCTGGCATTTTCGCTCGAATTGCCGGTGCGCTTGCTTTGGTCGGCGCCAATGTTGTGGATGCACGCAGCTATACAACCAAAGACGGATACGTAACTGATGCATTCTGGGTTCAAGATTCAGACGGACACCCGTATGAAGCCAGCCGGCTGCCTCGATTGACGCAAATGATCCACAAGACGCTGAAAGGCGAGGTTGTCGCAAGCGATGCGCTTAAGTCCCGAGATAAGATCAAAAAACGCGAGCGCGCCTTCGATGTTCCGACCCACATCACTTTCGACAACGATGGGTCCGAGATTTACACAATAATCGAGGTCGACACCCGCGACCGACCCGGCCTGCTGTATGATCTGACCCGAACGCTTGCAGCGGCAAACGTCTATATCGCCAACGCGGTTATTGCGACCTATGGAGAACAGGTTGTCGACACTTTCTACGTCAAAGACATGTTCGGGCTGAAATATCACTCTGAAAGCAAGCAGCGAGGGCTCGAAGCCAAACTTCGAACGGCAATTGCCGAAGGCGCCGAGCGAGCGGCTTCATGAAACAAATCCGCCTTTTCTCGGGGTTGTTCACGGTTGGCTTCTGGACATTGGCCAGCCGAATACTCGGGTTTTTACGAGAAATCCTGTTAACGGCTTTTATCGGACCGGGGCCGGTCATGGATGCCTTTGTCGCCGCCTTTCGTCTGCCCAACATGTTTCGTCGCTTCTTTGCAGAGGGCGCGTTTAACGCAGCCTTTGTTCCCATGTTCTCTAAAAGATTGGAGGCGGAGGAAAACGCACGGGAATTTGCGCAGGATGCTTTCAACTTGTTGGCTGTCGCGGTGCTTGCGTTAGTCGGATTGGCCATGTTGTTCATGCCGGCACTGGTATGGCTAACGGCCGAAGGTTTTTACGGCGACGAACGGTTCGATATGGCCGTCGACTACGGTTACATCGTCTTTCCGTATATCCTTTTCATGTCTTTGGCAGCATTGTTTTCGGGCGTTTTAAATGCGACTGGACGCTTTGCCGCCGCCGCAGCCGCGCCAGTTTTGTTGAACATTTTCGCCTGCGCTGCACTTGTTTTCGGTGCAATGTCCGGAGGCGAAGTGATCCGCTGGCTGATCGCGGTTATCCCGCTTGCTGGGGTTGCTCAGTTAACTTTGGTTTGGGTGGCGACTGAGCGTGCAGGAATTCGAATTCGCCCGGGGCGACCGCATCTCAGCCCCGAGATGCGCAACATGGTGCGCATCGCGATACCAGCAGCGTTGGCTATGGGCGTTACACAAGTCAATCTTGTGGTTGGACAACTCGTTGCCTCGAAAACCGAAAAAGCCGTCAGTTGGTTGTTTGCCGCCGACAGGATGTATCAGCTACCTTTGGGAGTGGTTGGAATTGCCGTCGGTATCGTTCTGCTGCCTGACCTTTCCCGGCGCCTGCGTGCTGACGACAAAGACGGCGCGCGCAACGCCCTATCACGAGCAGGAGAGTTCACGCTTCTTTTGACTATTCCTTCGACCGTCGCATTTGTCGTCATCCCCTACCCTCTGGTCTCGGTCCTTTTTGAGCGGGGAGCCTTTAGTCCTGAAGACACAACCGCAACGGCTCTGGCTGTGACGATATACGGTTTAGGGTTGCCTGCTTTCATGCTTCAAAAACTGGTGCAACCGCTGTTTTTTGCGCGTGAAAATACCCGAGCGCCATTTCACTACGCTGTCGGAGCCATGATTATAAACGCGTCGCTGGCATTTGGTCTTTATCCTATTGTTGGATGGATTGCGCCGGCCATCGCGGCCTCAGTCGCAGGATGGGCGATGGTCGCGCTGCTTGCTTTTGGTGCGCGTCACATGGGGGATGAAGCCCGTTTTGACCAGCGTTTCAAAGACCGTGCCTGGCGGATCGTGGCCGCGTCTTTGGGGATGGGTGCCGTTCTTTTCACAGCAGTTCAGGGGTTCGGCTGGGCATTTTCTGTACCGGGGTGGCGCTATTTGGCGCTGCTTCTGTTGATTACAGTCGCTGCAGCCGCCTATTTCTTTCTCGGACACTTGCTTGGCGCGTTTAAAATATCCGAGTTCCGAAGGGCTCTGCGCCGCAGTTGAACGCTAGTTAGTCCCTGCGTATGCGCTCGACAATTCGCTCCCACGCCCCTGGTGCCAAAAAGAAAGACAAGGCAAATCCTGTGGCAAAACCGCCCAAATCAGCCACCCAATCGGAAGTACCGCCGAAAATAAGCCCAAACAGCAACTGGATAGCCATTAATACTGCAATAAGCTGAAACGCGCGGGCCTGATTTTCACCAACCAATGATAGTTTGCGCCACAACAGCCAAGTGAACGCACCGATCAGCCCATAGACAGGGGGGAACCCGCCGATCAGCGGGTGTCGCGGGTCAAGCAATAAAGCATAGGCGAGCGCACCTCCAACCCCCGACAAAACAAAAATGATCAGCATCGGAAACCCGCCAAAAACTTCGCCAACCATTTTGCCCATAGCCAAAACAAAAACGCAGACGAAAATAGCCTGGGTGAAACTGCCCGATACAAACGGATATGTTATAAAGCGGATCACATGTTCCACAGGCCAGCGGCCATTTTCGATCATCCAGTTAAAAATATCTGGTGAAAAGGAATAAAGCTGTATCGCCTCCAAACGCCATCCCACAGCGGACGGCCCTCCGACAATACCACGCGAACCAAGGGTGAATGCCAGTTCGATCCCAAGGATGAAAAGAACCAGAGCTATCACGACGGGCGGCAGGGGATTCACAGGGGGTGTGTAATGCTCGCTGCTCATTGGGCGGCCTTTCGCGGCTGTTGACGTCCCTTTGCCTCATGGGTAAGCGACGGAGGCCAATTTTTCCAGACGGGAGTTTCCATCGATGACCGAATCCAAATTCACGCCGCGCGTGTTTTCCGGCATTCAGCCTTCGGGGAACCTGCATCTTGGTAATTACCTTGGTGCGCTGAAGCGGTTTGTGGACATGCAAGGGCCCGACATGGAAACGGTCTACTGCATGGTAGATCTTCACGCGATCACTGTCTGGCAGGACCCTAAGGAATTGATGCATTCCACCCGAGAATTGTGTGCAGGCTTTATCGCGGCCGGAATCAACCCTGAACAATCAATTCTGTTCAACCAAAGTCAGGTTCCGGAACACGCACAATTGGCCTGGATTTTCAATTGTGTCGCCCGGATGGGTTGGATGCAACGCATGACGCAGTGGAAGGACAAGGCCGGTAAAAACCAGCAGAACGCTTCGTTGGGACTGTTTGCTTATCCATCGCTGATGGCGGCTGATATACTGGTATATCATGCCACTCATGTGCCTGTGGGCGAGGATCAGAAACAACATTTGGAACTGACACGCGACATTGCAATCAAGTTCAACAATGACTTTGGCGTCGATTTTTTCCCGATTACGGAACCCGTGATCGAAGGTGCGGCTACGCGGGTTATGAGTCTGCGGGACGGCTCCAAGAAAATGTCCAAATCCGACGCCTCGGACATGAGCCGGATCAACATGACCGACGATGCGGAAACGATCGCCAAGAAAATCCGCAAGGCAAAAACGGACCCTGATGCCCTGCCTTCTGAGGTTGAAGGGCTGGAGGAACGTCCCGAAGCACGCAATTTGGTGAACATATACTCAGCGCTAAGCGATCAGACGCCCGAACAGGTTCTAGCAGAAGTCGGCGGCAAACAGTTTGGTGAGTTCAAACCGATGCTTGCCGATCTGGCCGTAGCAAAGCTTTCGCCGATTTCCTCGGAAATGGCACGATTGATGAACGATCAGGCTGAAATTGACCGCATTCTGGCCCGCGGGGCCGAGCGCGCGCGTCAGATCACGGTACCTATCCTGCGCCAGACTTACGAAATCGTTGGCATGGTGGGCGCTGGTCAAAACTGACCTAGCGACAATCTGCTGGACCAAGCTGGCTGGCCCCCATAGGGTTCAGCCATAAGTGGGAGGTCATCATGGCAGTCGGCAAGAATATCAGGACCTATTTTCAGGGCCAATGGCATAACGGAGATGCCCCGATCATGCGGGCGGCTGACCACGGTGCTTGGCTTGGGTCTTCTGTTTTCGACGGTGCCCGATATTTTGAGGGGATGGCCCCGGATCTGGAGGCACATTGTGCACGTGTGAACCGTTCGGCAGAAGCTCTGATGCTGACCCCAACTGTGACAACTGAACAGATGTTGGAGATTGTGCGCGAAGGGTTGCAGTCTTACTCCTCGGATACCGCCGTCTATATCCGCCCGATGTACTGGGGTATCGATGGCGACCCAACTGCGATCGTCCCGCGGGAAAACAGCACTGGGTTTGCAGTTTGTCTGGAAGAGATTCCGATGGCGTCGGAAACCGCAACAACCACGCTTACAACGACGCGGTTTCGCCGTCCGGTCCTGGAGTCGGCAGTTGTGAATGCCAAAGCCGGATGTCTTTACCCCAACAATGCAAGGATGCTGCAAGAAGCCAGATCAAAGGGATTTGCCAACGCGTTGGTGGCAGACGCAATGGGCAACGTGGCAGAAACTGCGACCGCGAACATCTTTATGGTCCGCGATGGCGAAGTATTCACCCCTACACCAAATGGCACTTTTCTCGCTGGCATAACACGAGCCCGCCACATCGAAAATCTTCGAGCGGACGGCGTTACTGTGCACGAGTCAGTACTGAGATTTGAAGATTTCCACGCTGCAGACGAAATCTTTATGTCAGGGAATATGAACAAAGTAACACCAGTAACTGCGTTGGATGACACTCAATATCAGGTTGGCCCCGTTGCCCGCCGCGCTCGGTCGCTGTACTGGGACTGGGCCGCAAGCGACAGATGAACCGACCACACCCGTTTCGGTTGCCACCCAACAATCAGTCGGGCATGATCCCCTGAAATAACGAGGACAACAATGCGTAAGTTCTTAGTGGTTTTGGATGACAGCCGCGAATGCCTGAATGCAATGCGTTTTGCGGCCATGCGCGCCGCGCATACTGGCGGCGGAGTCACGGTCCTTTCTGTAATCCCGCCAGACGAATTCAATCATTGGATTGGCGTTGCCGAAGTAATGCGTGAAGAAGCGCGTGAACGAATCCATGCACACTACGAAGTTTTTGCGAAATGGATGCGCGACAAACAGCACGTTGAACCTGAACTTGCCATCCGCGAAGGTGACCCGGTTGCTCAGATTATTGAACATGTTAATTCGGACCCCGAAATTGGCGTGCTGGTTCTTGGGGCAGGAACGGAAAAGAAAGGCCCGGGACCGCTGATCACACAGCTGACCAAAAATTCAGGAAGCCTGCCTATTCCCATCACAATTGTTCCGGGCGATCTTAGCAAAGAAAAACTGGAAGAGATCACCTAAAGAGGTTTGGATGGGCGCGCAGCTTCAGTTTTGGTTCGATTTTGCATCCACCTATTCTTACCTCAGCACCATGCGGATCGAACAGGCAGCTTCGTCCAAGAAGGTCAAAGTTGCGTGGCAGCCCTTCCTGCTAGGACCTATTTTTGCGGAACAAGGTTGGAACAACTCACCGTTCAATCTGTATCCCGCCAAAGGGCGTTATATGTGGCGGGACATCGAACGTTTGTGCGACGAACGCGATTTGCCCCTGCAACGTCCGGGAACCTTCCCGGCAAACAGTTTGAAAGCTGCTCGGCTCTGCCTTGCAATGCCCTCACATGTCGAGCGCGCTAACTTTGTCCGGACGGTTTTCGAGGCAGAGTTCGGATCTGGGCTCGACATCTCGGATAATGCTGTATTGACGGACTGCCTGATTGCCGCTGGAGCCTCTGCGGAGCATATGGGACGCACCCGGGACGAGGACGTAAAGGCCGCTCTGTTTGAGCAGGTGGCGCGGGCCAAGTCACTGGGCATCTTTGGCGCACCCAGTTTTGTGGTCGGGGAGGAGCTATTCTGGGGTGACGACCGCTTGGATGCCGCGATTTCCTATGCGGCTTCAATTTAGAACCGTTCCAATTCTTGACTTCCTCCGGTCCCGAGCGCATATCTGTGGCAACCAAAACGGAGCTGTTCCATGTTTATCCAGACCGAATCTACCCCGAACCCGGCCACGCTAAAGTTCTTGCCCGGCCAGACGGTTCTGGACGCAGGTACAGCTGACTTTCCATCAGCAGAGGCTGCGGAAAAATCTCCTTTGGCGGCGCGCATATTTTCAGTGAATGGTGTGACCGGCGTGTTTTTCGGGAACGATTTTGTGACCGTGACCAAAGCAGAAGACGTGCAATGGGATCACATAAAACCCGCAATTCTTGGCGCAGTGATGGAGCATTATCAATCGGGCCAACCTGTGATGGGTGCCGACGCACAAACCGAATCCGGTCATGCCGAACATTCGGGCGAAGATGCCGAAGTTGTGAATCAAATCAAAGACCTGTTGGACAGCCGTGTCCGCCCTGCGGTCGCGCAGGACGGTGGCGACATAACCTTTCATGGCTTTGACCGAGGCGTTGTTTATTTGCACATGCAGGGGGCTTGCGCAGGCTGCCCTTCCTCGACCCTGACACTAAAAATGGGGATCGAAAACTTGTTGCGGCATTACATTCCCGAAGTGACCGAGGTACGCCCGGTTGCCGTCTAAGACAACAATTTTGGCGTTTGATACTTCGGCCGCGCATTGCGCGGCCGCTTTGCTACGTGGCACCGAAATTCTAGCGTCCCGGGCGGAGGCAATGCAGCGCGGACAAGCCGAACGCCTTATGCCACTGCTTCAGGAAATTCTGTCAGATGCGGCACTCGCTTGGAATGACTTGGACGCCGTCGGAGTTGGAACAGGGCCGGGCAACTTTACGGGTATCAGAATCTCAGTTTCAGCGGCCCGCGGGTTGGCCTTGGGCCTAAATGTCCCTGCTGTTGGCGTAACGGGATTTGAAGCCCTTGCAGATTTGGCACCGCCTGCGTGTTTACCAGCAATTAATGGACCTAGGGATCATGTTTATGTGCATCCCGAAAATACCGAGCCGTGCCTGGCAAATCGTGACGAGGCCAATGCTTTTGGCTCGCTCTTCTTTTGCTCTGACCCAGAGTTACACGTTCAGGCAATTGCTCGAATCGCGGCGAATCGTTGGTCCGATGTGACAGCTCCTCCCGCTCCGTTTTACATCCGACCAGCTGACGCAGCGCCGTCAAGCCACATTCCTCCGGTGCTTTTGGACGAATGACTCCGCGTGATATGGCAGAAACCCATGCTGCAGCTTTCACGCAGTCTCGTGCTTGGACCGCCGCTGAGTTCACCGATCTTTTAACAAATAAGTTCACCCACACGGTTGGTGTTGCGGAGTCTTTTGCCGTATTTCAGGTGGTTGCCGACTCGGCAGAGTTGCTAACCATCGCCACACACCCAAGTCATCAGAGGCAAGGTTTAGCCCAATCAATTATGGCGAAATGGCACGCACAGGCGCATAAATTAGGCGCCACAAATGCGGTTCTGGATGTTGCTGCAGATAATAAACCTGCCATTTCATTGTACGAACGTTGCGGTTACATTAGATGCGGAACACGCCAAGCATATTATTTACGCGAAAACGCACCAAACATGGACGCCGTCGTTATGCGGCGCAGTTTGCCTTGAGACCACGCCTCGTTTTTGGACCATATGGTCAAAAATGTATTGACCCTCAGTGTTGCAAACGCTCTTAATTCCCTCCATCACAACGGTTATGCTCGCTCTGAGTGGGTAAACGGGGCTATCTTGGTCCCAGACCGACAAAACCAACGGGAGTAACAAATGACGCTGATGAAATCCTTGATGAGCGCAGCCGCTGCGGTTGCAATGACAGCTGGCGCCGCTCTGGCCGAACCGGCACTGATTTTTGACCTGGGTGGCAAATTCGACAAGTCGTTCAACGAAGCCGCGCATAATGGCGCGCAGCGTTGGGCAAATCAAACCGGCAAATCTTATCGCGAGATTGAGCTTCAATCCGAAGCGCAACGCGAACAAGCACTGCGTCGCTTTGCTGAGGCAGGCGCAAACCCCATCATAACCATGGGTTTTGCCATGGCCGATCCGCTGGCGGCTGTTGCCGGAGATTATCCTGACACCAAATTCGTTGCTGTTGACGTGACATGGCTGGATGCCCCTAATGTGCGCCAGATCGGCTTTGCCGAACATGAAGGTTCGTATCTTGTTGGCATGATGGCGGCGATGGCTTCGCAGTCGGGTACTGTCGGCTTTATCGGCGGTATGGATATTCCGCTAATCCGTCACTTTGGCTGCGGATATGCCCAAGGTGCCAAGGCCGTTAATCCAAACATCAATATCGTGGCCAATATGACAGGTACCACGCCTGCAGCGTGGAACGACCCGGTGAAAGGTTCGGAGCTGACCAAGGCTCAGATCAGCCAAGGCGCTGACGTGATCTATGCGGCCGCAGGCGGCACAGGAGTAGGCGTACTTCAGACCGCGGCCGACGAAGGGATCTTGTCGATCGGCGTGGACAGCAACCAAAATCACCTGCACCCGGGCAAAGTTCTGACCTCAATGCTGAAACGTGTGGACGTTGCGGTTTATGATGCGATGAAGGCCGGGGATGAAGTCGAAACCGGCGTCTTTACTATGGGCCTGGCGCAAGACGGTGTTGGTGTCGCAATAGACGACAATAACGCTGCGCTGGTTTCTGAAGATATGAGCAAAGCGGTTGACAAAGCGCGTCAAGACATCATCGACGGTAACATAAACGTTGTCAGCTATTACGAGAGCGACAGCTGCCCAGCGCTGCAGTTCTGATATCACTTGGGGCGGTGGAGATTCCCTCCGCCCCAAACCTAATCAGCCGCGATATGCTAACGCGTCCCCTTCGGCAATTGAGGACAAGATATGACAGTCCCCGCCATTGAGCTCAAAGGGATTTCCAAAGCCTTTGGGCCGGTTCAGGCTAATAAAGACATCTCCATCAGCGTCGCCCCGGGAACGATCCATGGGATCATTGGTGAAAACGGTGCGGGTAAATCCACGCTGATGAGTATTCTTTACGGATTTTACAAAGCCGATAAGGGCGAGATTTGGATCAATGGCCAAAAGACCGAGATCCCCGACAGTCAAGCCGCCATTGCCGCCGGCATTGGAATGGTTTTTCAACATTTCAAGCTGGTCGAGAATTTCACCGTTCTGGAAAACATTATCTTGGGCGCTGAGGACGGCGGTCTGTTAGCCCCCTCTCTCGCTAAAGCCAGAAAAGAGCTGAAGGACCTGGAAGAAGAATATGAGTTGTTTGTCGACCCAGACAAACGCATCGACGAAATCGGTGTTGGCATGCAGCAGCGCGTCGAAATTCTTAAAGCGCTGTATCGCAAGGCCGAAATTCTTATTTTAGATGAACCAACCGGAGTTCTAACGCCAGCTGAAGCCGACCAATTGTTCCGCATCCTTCATCGTCTGCGGGAAGAGGGGAAAACGATTATTTTAATCACGCATAAGCTGCGCGAAATAATGGAAGCCACAGACACTGTATCCGTAATGCGGCGAGGACAAATGACGGCAACCGTCAAGACTGCCGAGACCAACCCACAAGAGCTCGCCGAATTGATGGTTGGTCGCAAGGTGCTGCTTCAGGTGGACAAAGCGCCCGCAAAACCCGGTAAACCCATTCTCGAGATTGAAAACCTGCGTGTGATAGACGAAGCCGGTGTTGAGCGGGTCAAAGGTATTGATCTGACGGTTCGCGCCGGAGAGATCGTAGGAATTGCAGGCGTCGCAGGAAACGGTCAATCCGAACTGCTTGAGGTGCTGGGCGGAATGCGCCCCGGGCAAGGTTCAATAAAACTTAATGGTGCGCCTTTGGCCTTAAGCGGTACAGGTTCGGACGGGCAGGCGCGACGCGCGCAGCACATTGCCCATGTGCCAGAGGACCGTCAGCGCGAAGGCCTGATTATGGATTTCCACGCGTGGGAGAATGTAGCTTTCGGTTATCACCGTGACCCGGCTTATCAGCGTGGCATCTTTATGGACAATGCAGCCCTGCGTGCTGACACGGAACGAAAGATAGAAAAATTCGATGTACGTCCACCCAATGGGTGGCTCGCGGCTAAGAATTTCTCGGGCGGGAACCAGCAAAAGATTGTTGTGGCGCGCGAAATTGAACGAAACCCGGATCTGCTTCTTGTCGGTCAGCCGACGCGAGGTGTTGATATTGGCGCGATTGAATTCATCCATAAACAAATCGTGGCGCTTCGCGATCAGGGTAAAGCAATTCTGTTGGTATCGGTCGAGCTGGAAGAAATATTCTCGCTTTCTGATCGAATCGCAGTGATGTTTGACGGACATCTCATGGGCGAACGCCTACCTCATGAAACCGACGAAAAAGAACTGGGCCTATTAATGGCCGGAGTAGCGGAAAAGGCCGCGTGAACTATGGATAAAATGCCCAAATGGGCCGATGTAGTGCTGATTCCGGTAATCAGCCTGATATTGGCGGCAGTCCTTTCAGCGTTGGTCATCTTAGCTATTGGCGAAAATCCGGTAGAAGCGGTCAAACTCATGGTGACCGGAGCGCTGGGGTCCACTTATGGTTGGGGCTACACGCTGTATTACGCAACTAACTTTATGTTCACCGGACTGGCGGTCGCCGTCGCGTTTCACGCGCGCATGTTCAATATCGGCGGTGAAGGCCAAGCGATGCTGGGTGGTCTGGGCGTTGCCATAGTCTGCCTTTACGTAGATTGGCCGCACTGGACCATTGCTCTGTTGGCTGCATGTGCTGCATCGATGCTGTTTGGCGCAGCTTGGGCCGCAATACCAGCTTATCTGCAGGCCAAACGCGGCAGCCATATTGTTATTACGACAATCATGTTCAACTTCATCGCAGCAGCGTTCCTGAACTATATGCTGGTCAACGTAATGCGTCCCGAAGGGTCGATGGACCCAGCGACTGCGCGCTTTTCGGAAGCGGTACACCTTCCGACGTTGCACGAATTACTGGCACCAATCGGTATAAACTTTTCCAAGGCCGCTCCAGCCAATGTCTCTTTACTCGTCGCAATAGCGGCTTGTTTTGTGATTTGGGCGCTGATCTGGCGTACAAGACTAGGGTATGAAATTCGGGCTTACGGTCATTCAGAGACTGGCGCGGTCTATGCCGGTATCTCACCCGTACGCATCACGATCGTCGCCATGTTGATTTCAGGGGCTCTGGCCGGCTTGATGGCGATAAACAACGTAATGGGCGAGGCCGAGCGATTGGTTCTCAATTCAACCGAAGGCGCTGGGTTCATCGGAATTGCTGTTGCCCTTATGGGTCGATCTCACCCGTTTGGTGTGTTCCTGGCGGCCATTTTGTTTGGCTTTCTTTACCAAGGGGGCGCCGAGCTTGCGCTTTGGACTTCTATCCCACGCGAGTTGATCGTTGTTATTCAAGCGCTGGTTATCCTATTCACCGGCGCGCTCGACAACATGGTACGCATGCCGCTTGAAAAACTCTTCCTTAGCATGCGGAGAGGGGCGCAGTAATGGATGTGTTTGTCACGATAATCCAGATCCTGGACTCCACTATCCGCCTTGCAACGCCTTTGCTTCTGGCATGTCTTGCCGGACTTTACTCCGAACGGGCGGGAATATTCGACATAGGCTTAGAGGGAAAAATGCTAATGTCGGCCTTTTTCTCAGCCGCCGTTGCCGCTTTGACTGGATCTGTCTGGCTTGGATTATTGGCCGGGATTGCTTCTTCACTGGCATTGTCAGGCCTGCATGGGCTGGCTTCGATTACGTTCCGTGGCAACCAACTGATTTCAGGCGTCGCAATAAACTTTCTTGCAGCGGGAATGACGGTATTGGTAGCGCAGGACTGGTTTCAACAAGGCGGCAGAACACCCTCACTTGTGGGTGGAGGACGGTTTGAATCGGTAGAGTTCCCAATGGCTATTGGTCCTATGGATGCCGAGCTCACAGGACGGTCCGTTTCTGATCTGATGTCAGATGCAAATGTCTTGCATCTGGTATATTCCGAGTTGATCTCGGGGCATTCTATCCTCGTATACATTGCTTTTCTTATGGTCCCGGCAACCTGGTGGATTTTGTTCCGGACCCGGTTCGGGTTGCGCCTGCGGGCGGTTGGTGAAAACCCAGCCGCAGTAGATACAGCCGGTGTCTCTGTTGTTGGGCTTAGGTACGCCGCTGTTGCCATATGCGGAGTGTTGTGCGGCATCGCCGGAGCCTATCTTGCAACCGCCTTGCAAGCCGGTTTCGTTAAGGACATGACCGCAGGCCGCGGGTTCATCGCATTGGCTGCGCTCATTTTTGCGAAATGGCGACCTTGGCACGCAATGTGGGCTTGTTTGTTGTTCGGGCTTTTGCAGGCGATCGCCCTGAGGTTCCAGAATATTGATCTGGGCGGAGTTGTAATCCCGGTTCAGGCAATGGACGCTCTGCCCTACATTCTCACGGTGGTCATTCTGGCCGGGTTTGTTGGTAAGGCAATTCCCCCTCGGGCGGGCGGTGAGCCCTATGTGAAGGAGCGTTGATAGGTCCAGTTTGTGAACTCTTTTCGGTCCTGTCTGCTGCAAAGCAGCATACGGAGTTGATTTTGCATGTCGCAACCGTTCTAAAGGGGTATGGAATCATTTCCTCAAGCTTTGGCATTGCGGAGTCACGCGGTGTGCCTGGCTCGGGATTGGGGTCCGTGGATCTTTGTTGATTTAGCCCCGGGATTTCGTTGATTAAGTATCCAGTCCTCAGAGGCTTTGTCGCACCGACAGGCGCGGCAGTCGCCGTACAGAAGAAACCATGCAGATTTACTTACCGATCGCCGAAGTCTCAGTGAATGCCTTTCTGCTGCTTGGCCTTGGTGGGATGGTAGGTGTTCTTTCCGGCATGTTCGGTGTTGGTGGTGGATTTCTGATGACCCCGCTATTGTTTTTCATCGGCATCCCACCCGCCGTTGCAGTTGCAACAGAAGCCAACCAGATCGTGGCGTCTTCTTTCTCTGGCGTGCTGGCCCATTTCAGGCGACGAACGGTCGACTTTAAAATGGGAACGGTTCTTTTACTGGGCGGTCTGACAGGTGCAGCGCTCGGCGTGGTGATCTTTAACTACCTGAAAAGCCTTGGTCAGGTCGATCTTCTCGTAACGCTCTGCTACGTAGTTTTTCTAGGTATCATCGGAAGTTTGATGTTTATCGAAAGCATCAACGCGTTACGCAAAACCAAGAAGGGTACAACTCCGGTCAAACGGCGACAGCGCGGCTGGGTACACGCAATGCCCTTCAAGATGCGTTTTCGCACGTCTGGCCTTTATATATCGGTCATTCCCCCAATAATTGTCGGTGTCATCGTCGGGGTGCTGTCTGCTATTATGGGCGTCGGCGGCGGCTTTATTATGGTTCCTGCCATGATCTATCTGCTCGGCATGCCAACCAAGGTAGTTGTGGGTACGTCGCTGTTTCAGATCATTTTTGTGACTGCGTTTACGACAATGTTACACGCGACCACGAACTATACGGTGGACGTTGTTCTGGCCGTTTTGTTGTTGGTTGGTGGGGTGATTGGCGCTCAAGTCGGGACTGTCATTGGAGCCAGAATGCCTGCGGAACAGCTGCGCGTTCTTCTGGCGGCACTGGTTTTGTTGGTATGCGGCAAACTGGCTTTGGACCTATTACTGCAACCTGCAGAGCTGTATTCGATTGGCGAAGCAGGAGGGCATTGAGCATGATCCGCTTGATAATCGCCCTTTTTTTGCTCTGTAAACCCGTTCATGCGGCGCAGGAACAAGTTGTTCTGGGGCTAAGTCAGGACCGCGTGTCAATCACCGCTGATTTCGACGGCTCTGAGATACTGATCTTTGGCGCCGTAAAGCGCGAAGCGCCGATCCCTGATGGCCCCCCGCTGGAAGTTATTGTATCGGTCGTCGGGCCGTCGGAGCCGGTTACGGTCAGGCGCAAAGAACGAAGGTTTGGCATATGGGTGAATACCGACAGTATCTTAGTTGATCTCGCACCCAGCTTTTATGCCGTTGCTACCTCTGCACCATTTAGTCAGGTTCTGACCAACACAGAAGACCTGCGTCATCGCGTATCAATCGGACGGGCTATCCGATCCGTTGGTGCAGACATGAACGTCGAAGGTGCACAAAATTTTGCCGAGGCAGTCATACGCATCCGCGAGAATGAGGGGTTGTATTCCATCCGAGAAAACACGGTCGCCGTAGACGAACAGACATTATTCCGAACTTCGATTGATATGCCTGCCGACTTGACGGAAGGTGATTACCTCGCGCGGATATTTCTGACCCGAGCCGGCCAAGTGGTATCACAATTCGAAACCACTATTGATGTCCGAAAAGTTGGCCTTGAGCGTTTTCTCTACAACATGTCTCGTCAACAACCAGTTTGGTATGGATTAATGTCTTTGGTCATTGCCATCTCAGCGGGTTGGGGTGCGTCTACGGCTTTCCGCTTGTTGCGCGAAAAGTAATCGTCAGCCCCTGCCGATGTAGGGCATGGTTGTCGCCATCACCGTCATGAACTGAACATTGGCTTCAGGCGGCAGGCTTGCCATATGAAGCACCGACCGGGCGGCGTCTTCGACCGCCATAGTGGGATCGGGTGTTCGGTCCTCTGCAACAGCTGCGTCCACTAATCCCTGCACCATTGGCGTTCTGGCGTTGCCTATATCTATCTGACCACACGCGATTCCAAACGTCCGGCCGTCCAATGAGAGACTGCGGGTCAGTCCAGTGATTGCATGCTTTGTGGTGGAATAATGAACCGAGTTTAGCCGTGGAACATAAGCCGCGATAGAACCGTTGTTGATTATTCTACCGCCTTGCGGCGATTGATTTCGCATAATTCGGAACGCTTCGCGGGCACATAGAAACATACCATTCAGATTGACATCTACGGTCTGGTACCAAGCGTCGAGTTCGATTTCGTCAATGGTCCCGCCCGGTTTGAACACACCCGCATTGTTGAACAAAACATCCAGTCGGTCAGCCTGATCGATAAACCCGTTAAACGCAGTTGCGACGGCCGTAGCATCTGTAACGTCAGCGACTAAGGGGATTGCGTTGCTATGGATTGCAGCAATTTCATTGAGTGTTTCTTTGGTTCTCGCCAGAATCCCTACTGTCCATCCTTCAGCAAGAAACAGCTCTGCGGTCGTGCGGCCAATGCCTGAACTTGCCCCGGTTATGATAATGGTTTTCATGTACTTTCAGTCTCCAACGTTAGCGAAACAGCCGGAACTGCGCGTAAATCATCAACACGCAAAGGATGCGTAGGCTTGGAAAGTCGGTTCCGCACAACCCAAATAAGACGTTCCTGCGCTCTAGTAATGGCCACGTATGCCAACCGTTTCCAAAGAGGTTGCCCGGCTTCGGTTCGCCCCATGCGAGCAGCAGCGAATACATCAGGGGCGAACACCTGAACAGTATCCCATTGTGACCCCTGAGCTTTGTGAATGGTCACAGCGGCGCCATGCAAAAATGTTGCCCCCATACGGGCTGCGTATGGTATGAAAGGTTCTTCTTCGTCTGGCTTTTCGATCTGAACAATCGATGCGGCGCTGACCTGCGGATCCTCGGCGCCCATCACATGCAGGCGAGAAAAACCGGGCTTGCGCCCTGGTCCGAGATAGATGACCTGGGCACCCTTGATCAGACCGCGCGCTTCTAGATCCAGTCGTTTTTTGCGGTGTTTCAACGGTAATTCAATGCCGTCACAGATTAGGGGCTCACCCTCCAGCAGCTCAGTTTCCGGGGCACCGTGAACACTGCGAAACGCTTGAATCAAACGAATACGCGTAGCATTTCGCCAAACCAGCACAGGGCTTCGAGCCATCAAATCGACTTCGACCCGCTGGCCCCAAATCACCCTGTCATCCCTTGCGGCCGTTTCCTCGACCAGACGTTCGAAATTTTCGAAACCCATTTCTGGATCCGACAACGCATGGGCGAGATCCAGAATCGGGTTGTCAGCAGTTTGCCTGTGTACGCGATGAAGCGTCAATTTGCGTTGTTCCGGCAGTCCTTCAAATACCATTGATCCTGATTGATTGACCGGAGCCAACTGAGCGGGATCACCGAACAACAACAACGTTGGGAATATCTCTTGAAGGTCTTGGAACTGTCGGTCATCCAACATTGAAGCTTCGTCCACAAAACCGATATCTAGCGGCTCATCCCGCCTTTTCCACCCAATGATAAAATCAGACCCCCGCAACCCCGCCGCAGCCAGCGCTCCTGGGATTGATTTGTTGTTGGAATAAAACGCTGCCGCGCGATCCAAGGCTTCTGCAGTCAATCCCTCAATCTCTGGGCGTTCGTCGTTGCCAGCCAACCATTCGGCGATACGTTCGTAATCGGGGTCGTAAACCGGTGTGTAAAGAATTCGGTGAATGGTCGTTGCTGGAACGCCTCTCAGTCGCAGGACACTCGCCGCCTTGTTCGTGGGGGCCAGTATCGCCAGGCTACGCTTATCTCTGGATTTCCGGCTTTCGAAATCACCCGAAATCAGATTCACTCCGGCGTCTGCCAGTGCCTTGTAAAGCTCTGCCAGCAATAGTGTTTTTCCGGAACCCGCCTTTCCGATGACTGCTATAACGCCGGACTTGCCGTTGCCCGGCAGTTTTAGTAGCGCATCGTCATTGAGGTCCACGCCAGCGGACCGCAGCAACTCGGCAATGCTGTCGTAGGCAACTGCCTGATCTTCCGAAAAGGTGACTGGAGGTAAGGACATGGCGCGACCCTACAGCGACGGAACCACATCGGCCAGACTCGGATTTTGATTTTCCAGATTTTACGCCGTCAATGAAAACCGATGTTGCGCTGTACTGCCAAATGACGTTTTGAACCACAAGCGGGACAACTCACGTGTAACGCCGACCCGCTCGGCAACGCGATTGTGGTCGTCGGCTGAATAGGACCACAAACCAACCGATATCTTTTCACGCCCTTGCCCCTGAGACCCCACTATTACCGGCGACCAACCGATCAATCGATAGATTCGGATCATTCGCGCATCAAACGCACCTACGATATTTGAAAGGCTAAATCCTTCCAGAATTCCGAAGCAGCTCAACATGATTATTCCTGCTGTGTGTGGGCTGGCCGTTCGGGACAAACAAAAGCGCGTCGCTTCCCAGATAAGCGGGCTTCGGACCGGTTGGCCGCCTGTTAAATGGCCGAAAACGTCATTGACCATGACTGGACCAGTGGTAGGAAGCATCCGAAGGGATCCTCCATGGTTTCCGTCCGGCTCCTCCCAGATAACATAAAGTGGATTTAAAACATCATATTGGTCGCGCTCTTCACCTTTTTCATTGACCGTTACATCCCAACCCAATCGGGTTTTGAACTGGTCAGCGCGATCTTTAAACATTCCATCGGCCAGGGCCGGATGCTTATGTAGCTCGTCCGCGTATAAATAGCGCAACATGACTTATCCCCTTGTCGTTCATGCTTGAAGGACAAAGGGGTACGGACACGTAGTTAACTTTCAGTGAGATGATCTCTTGGTAGTTAAACGACTATTAAGCCTCTGCTAAGTGCGGTTGCTATAGCATGCGTTGTGTTATGTGCACCCAATTTAGACCGGGCGCTTTCGATATAAGCACGCAGGGTATGTTCCGAAATTGCAAGAGAGTGTGCGACTTGAGCTCTGCTGTTTCCCAGCGCCAATAATGTCATAGCGTCAATCTCTCGCGGCGAAAGGGCCCCTCGATCTTCCGGCTGCCGGGCGTGTCTGAATTCCAATGCCATTCTATTGAGGAAGTGGGCAATCAAGATCAAATCACGCCCATAGGTCTGGATGAAGCCCTGCCATTCTTCATCCGCGCAGGAATGGTTGATTGTGAACAAGGCAAATTGGCCGTGAGGACCGCGCAGAGGTATCGAATAGCCTTGATTTCCCACGCCATGTGCATGCGCGTCCTTCAAAAAGTCGCGCGCGGACTTACTCGCCCAATTCAGTTGTTTCCAATCCACCGGGTGGAAACGTTGGAAGCAACCCAGAATGACCGGATCGATCCGGTGATAATTCCGTTCCTGGTATCTTTTGACCCAAGCATCGGAGTAAGTGGCGAACCCATATTGGTCACCAGCACTGTCAACCCAATGATAAATTATGTGATCAAGTTCCAGCCCGGAACGCACCCCAACAGTAACATTAGTCAATTCTTCAAGCGTGCCGGTGTTTTCCAAATCCTCCAGGATTTGGCTCAAATTGAATTTTTTTGCCATCCGGGGACGCCCGCGCCTCATCCTGTATGGACGCTATCTCGGCCGCAGCGATCAGGCTGGTGTCAGCCAGCTGTTCGGCAAGCGCGTTCATCCCATTCGCCACAGCAAAGGCGTTGAGGTCCGACAGAACGTCCAGTATCCACTCATTTTTCGCCATTGAGGGTGTCCCTGAAATAGTTAACAAAGGGTTAATACAACCATAGCATGTACATAATAATTCGGCCTACTCACCGCTTTCTACTCCCCAGAAATAGTGGGATCGTTTGGTGTAAGCACCTGATAAACAAACAAACGCCCGCAATCCAAGTTGCGGGCGCCTTTCATTTACTCGTATGATTTCAGCCGCGCGCAGCCAGAACCTCTTCAAGCGTGCGCATTCCTGTCCGGGGTGCCTGAACAAGCACGGACATATTCCCAGGTTTATGTTCGTTACGCATCATTTTCATATGAGCCTCGGGTAGATCATTCCACATGAACACCTCGGACATGCAGGGATCCAATCGACGCTCTACCATTAGTTGGTTTGCCGCAGATGCCTGTTTCAAATGTGCGAAATGGGAGCCTTGCAAACGCTTTTGATGCATCCACATGTAGCGAACATCGAAGGTCAAGTTGTAACCAGTTGTCCCGGCACAAATCACAACCATTCCACCTTTTTTCACGACGAAGGTCGAAACCGGAAATGTGCTCTCACCTGGGTGCTCGAACACCATGTCGACATTTACACCCTTTCCGGTGATGTCCCAGATCGCCTTACCGAACTTTCGCGCTTCTTTAAACCATTCCGCGTACTCCGGAGTATTCACCGTGGGCAACTGGCCCCAGCAATTGAAGTCTTTGCGGTTAATCACGCCTTTGGCACCCAGATCCATGACAAAATCACGCTTGCTTTCGTCTGAGATCACACCAATCGCATTTGCCCCTGCGGTATTGATTAGCTGGATAGCATAGGAACCCAAGCCACCCGACGCGCCCCAAACCAACACGTTCTGGCCGGGCTTTAGGTCATGCGGCTCGTGCCCGAATAGCATTCGGTAGGCGGTTGCCAACGTCAACGTGTAGCAGGCGCTTTCTTCCCAAGTCAGATGCTTGGGGCGCGGCATCAATTGCTGCGCTTGAACGTTGGTGAACTGCGCAAAAGAACCGTCAGGGGTCTCGTAACCCCAAATCCGTTGGCTTGGCGAATACATCGGATCGCCACCGTTACAGTGTTCGTCATCGCCGTCATCCTGATTACAATGGATCACGACCTCATCGCCAACTTTCCAGCGTTTAACCTTGTCTCCAACGGCCCAAACTATTCCAGACGCGTCTGAACCAGCAATGTGGAAGGGTTGGCCGTGGCCATCGAAAGGGCTGATTGGCTTACCCAACGAGGCCCATACGCCATTGTAATTTACACCCGCGGCCATCACGAGAACCAGCACTTCGTGGCTATCCAGTTTCGGAACGTCGACAACCTCTAACTGCATAGCTGTGTCCGGTTCACCGTGACGCTCTTTCCGGATAGCCCATGCGTACATCTGTTTCGGGACATATCCCATCGGGGGGATTTCCCCCATTTCATAGAGATCCTTTTCCGGAGCCTCGTACGACGCGATACCGCTTTCGGTGTCCAAAGCCATGCTGGCCTCCTCTTGAATTCGCTGTTTGCCGCGACGCAGAATCGCAAGCTTCAAGTGATGGAATATTGACGATAGAGAAATATTGCAACCGTTTTTGGTATCGATTTTGTAATTTTATGACCCAGCAATCGCAGAATTATCTTTTGCATCTGCAGCATCAATGGGTTGCAAGAGAGTAGACGTCGAAGCAGCGTAATATGCTAAAAGGTCCGATCTTTGCCCGGACGGACGCAACATTCCTCGTTCACGGACAACAAGACGTCGGTCAACAAGCTGGTCGATTCCATCCTGAACGGCAACCTCTGCGCCCTCCATAAGCTCATCACCCGCCATGATTAGAAGCTGGGTCTTGAGATCATCTTCTGAAATAGCGCCGTGTTGCTCCAAAACTCGGCAAGCCGCAGGCAGCGGAACAAAGGGCAAAGCACTTGCGATACGTTGCATCAATTCTCGGGCCAGATCAGTTGTTAAATCCCGCTCGTGCTCTTTTCGAAAGGAATTCAGGGAAATTGGCATGCCATATCTAACTGAGGCCAGTCCAAAACGTTTATATCGCCCAATCAGACGGCGCCAAAGCTGCTTAACCGACCATCGGGTAACCACGCCAATCCGCGCACGGAATCGTCGATCGCTATCCTTCGCTGCGGCTGTCAGGATTGTGTCCTCTAAAACCCGGTCATAGTTTAAGGCAACAGGAACAAACACCACATCGCGACCCTCAGGACCAGTTCCGTCAATGATGTACTTTAATAGACCCAGCTTCGGACGGCCAAGCTTGCCAGTCAGACTCAATCCTCCTTCTGGAAACATCGCTTGCGTCACACCGGCTTGCGTCGCATGGCTTACGTAACTGGCTAAAACCTGGCGATACAGATCACTTCCAGACTTGCGCCGAATAAAATAAGCCCCCATCGCGCGTATCAATCGGCTAAGCGGCCAAACTCGCGCCCATTCGCCGACAGCATAAGACAAGGCGGACCGACTGGCAGCCAAGTAGGTCACCAGAACATAATCCATGTTGCTGCGGTGGTTCATCACAAAGACAACCGTCGCATCAGGGTCTATACTATTGATCGCCGCCTCGTCCTGATAGGTTAGCCGAACATTGTAAAATGCGTTACTCAGCAACCGGGCCAGTCGAATAGCGAAGCTGAAATAGGCAAATGCAGAAAAAGACGGCACGATTTCGCGTGCATAACGCTGTGCCTGTTCAGATGCGACGGCTTCTGGCACACCCGTATCGATCGCATGCTTTTGTACCGCCTTGCTGACCCGCGGATCGTAGATTAGCCGCTGAATCATGTCGTGACGCCCGGCTAGTTTGAAAGGCTGAATGGGCCTTTGCAGCCGTTCGTTCAAACGTGCAACTGCCCGTTCAAGGCGACGGCGAAAGAACCACCGCACTGAAGGGAACAAAAAATGCGAAGCAAACGTGATCGCGGCAAAAACCAGAATCAGTACAAAAAGCCACAGTGGAAGCTCTACAGTTCGCGTCATGGGTGCACAGTGCCATCAATCGCGTTCACTCACAATCTGCAGAAACCAGGACATGCCGCAACGCAGCGAATTGACATGTCTCAAAAATTGCGCTTTAGAGCCATTGTACGAAATTTTGTTACCCTTGAACTTGCGAGGATTGCTTCATGACGCAAACGCAGAAAGATCGCCCTTGGCTCATCCGAACCTACGCCGGTCATTCAACTGCTCAGGCGTCAAATGCTTTGTACCGCAATAATTTGGCCAAAGGGCAAACCGGCCTTTCCGTGGCTTTCGATTTACCAACCCAGACCGGGTATGACAGCGATCATACTTTGGCGCGAGGCGAAGTTGGTAAGGTAGGTGTTCCAGTCTGTCACTTGGGCGACATGCGGGTTCTGTTTGATCAGATACCATTGGAACAGATGAACACCTCGATGACCATCAATGCTACGGCTCCATGGTTGTTGGCCCTTTACATAGCGGTTGCAGAGGAACAGGGAGCGAAGGTCTCGGAGCTGCAGGGCACGGTGCAAAACGACCTGATAAAGGAATACCTAAGTCGCGGCACATATGTCTGCCCCCCGAAACCATCGCTGAAGATGATCGCGGACGTTGCGGAGTATTGCTATTCCAACGTGCCCAAGTGGAACCCGATGAATGTATGTTCCTACCACCTTCAAGAAGCCGGCGCGACGCCGGAACAAGAGCTTGCTTATGCCCTGGCAACGGCCATTGCCGTACTGGATGAGCTTCGCCCCCGCGTACCGGATGCGGATTTTCCGGCGCTTTGTGGTCGCATCTCATTCTTTGTGAACGCGGGTATCCGATTTGTCACCGAAATGTGTAAAATGCGGGCCTTTGTCGATCTGTGGGATGAAATCTTGCAAAATCGGTATGGTGTCGAAAACCCCAAGTTCCGAAGGTTTCGGTATGGCGTTCAAGTCAACTCTTTAGGTCTTACCGAGCAGCAGCCCGAAAATAACGTCTATCGCATCTTGATCGAAATGTTGGCGGTGACCTTGTCCAAAAAAGCCCGCGCTCGCGCTGTTCAGCTTCCTGCCTGGAACGAGGCGCTTGGTTTGCCGCGACCTTGGGATCAGCAATGGTCAATGCGAATGCAGCAGATCCTGGCTTATGAAACCGATCTGCTAGAATATGGCGATTTGTTTGACGGCAACCCGGCCGTCGACGCCAAGGTGGAAGAACTCAAATCGGGTGCTCGGGCTGAACTTGCTAACCTCGAGTCAATGGGCGGCGCTGTGGCGTCGATAGAGTATATGAAATCTCGGTTGGTTGATTCCAACGCAGAACGCCTGAACCGGATTGAACGAAACGAAACCGTCGTAGTTGGCGTGAACAAATGGACCCAAGGCGAACCTTCGCCCTTGCAGACCGAAGATGGCGGCATAATGGTCGTCGACCCCGCTGTCGAGCAGGAACAGGTTGAGCGTCTAAAATCATGGCGAGCGGATCGTGACGATCTCGCCGTCACCAAGGCATTGGAGGGCCTCCGCACTGCTGCACAAACAGGAACAAATATAATGGAACCGTCTATTGCCGCGGGAAAAGCCGGTGTCACGACAGGTGAGTGGGCCGAAGAAATGCGCAAGGCTTATGGGACCTATCGTGGTCCAACTGGCGTTTCCGGTTCAGTGTCTAACAAAACCGAAGGATTGGAAGATTTGCGCGCGGCAGTGGATGCCGTAAGCGACAAACTGGGGCGCCGCCTGAAGTTTTTGGTAGGCAAGCCCGGGTTGGACGGCCATTCTAATGGGGCGGAACAAATCGCATTCCGCGCCCGGGACTGTGGCATGGACATCAGCTATGAAGGCATTCGGCTGACACCGGAAGAAATCGTAGAAGCAGCAGTTCGAGACGACGCTCATATCATTGGATTGTCTATATTGTCTGGCAGCCACCTTCCGCTTGTTCAAGAAGTTATGACCCGGCTGGCCAATTCAGGTTTGGACCACATTCCAGTTGTTGTTGGTGGCATCATTCCCGACGAAGACGCCGAGCAATTGAAATCGATGGGTGTTGCAAAAATTTATACGCCTAAGAATTTCGAATTAAACTCAATAATGGGCGATATCGTGTATTTGGTTGACCCTCAGACTCTGGCAGCGGAATAAGATAACCCCATTTAGTGATCGTAATTGATTCTTTTTCCCCACGAAATAGATAGATAAATCCAGAAAATAAAACTAGCTTGGAAAATACGTCTTAAGCGTCGGTAACATTATGGGGATAATAATGGCTATCAATCTCGAAAAAAAGTCACGAAAAGAACTGCTGGAATTAATGATTCAGGTCGAAAAAGCCTTAAAGGACGCGGAAACTCGTGAGCGAAAAGAAGCTTTGAGGGCGGCAGAAAAAGCTGCGGCAGAATACGGATTCTCGTTAGCTGATTTATCATCCGAGCAGTCCCGCTCGACCAAAGGAAAAAAGGCCAAGGCGAAATACCGCAATCCAGCCGATCCATCGCAAACTTGGACAGGGCGTGGCCGGAAACCACAATGGATTCATGATGCCCTGAAGGCGGGTGCAGATATTTCCGATTTGGAAATCTAGCGGGAGCATTTCGCTAATGACAATTCACATTGGCGCCGAAAAGGGCGAGATTGCAGAAACAGTATTGTTACCCGGTGATCCTTATCGCGCGAAATGGGCAGCAGAAACGTTTCTTGATGATTACCGGCAAATAAACGACGTACGCGGAATGCTGGGTTTCACTGGGAATTGGAAAGGAAATCCGGTCACAATTCAGGGCAGTGGAATGGGAATGCCTTCGCTTTCCATTTATGCTAATGAATTAATCCGCGATTTTGGCGCAAAGACTTTGATCCGTATTGGTTCATGCGGCGCCATGCAAGATAACCTAAATTTGCGCGATGTCATTATCGCAATGACGTCGACAACCCTTAGCACCCCTTCCCGTGGAATAATGAAAGAACTTAACTTTGCTCCGTGTGCGGATTGGAGTCTGTTGAGTGCCGCCGTTGCCGCGGCCAAGGCCAAGGGTACTCCCACACACGTAGGTGGGATTTATTCTTCAGATGTCTTCTATGATGAACGACCCGACCTGAACGAGCAAATGGTGCGACACGGCATTCTGGGCGTCGAAATGGAAGCGGCCGAACTATACATCCTTGCGGCGCGCCATAATTGCCGCGCACTTGCGGTTTTGACTGTATCCGACCATTTACTTACGGGCGAGGCAATGCCCTCCTCCGACCGCGAACGAAGTTTTGGCGATATGGTGGAGATCGCCCTAAAAGCTGCATTCCCTGACTGATAATTGGATCGGCTCGACGTACAAAGACGCTCCGGGCCCTCAGCCGAACTTCATCGCCCGTGTGTGCGGTCATACCCGTTGGGCGCCGGGCTTCTCCACTCAGACAAGGCTGCAGCTTCAGGCGCAAAAACCTCTACCAGCAATGGGAAACATGGTGCGGTGTCGGACGAATGTTCAGACGAACAATCTCCACCTGGACAAGCGCTCAGATCACCTAACAAGTCAATCTCGGCAAAGAACTCAAGGTAATCGCCGGGCCGAACCGGGGAAGCCTTCATGAAATATTGCCCGGTATCCCGCGTGAATCCAGTGCACATAAATACATTCAGAACATCGTGAACCGCTGGTTCTGCTTCCGCCAACGGGATTTCCAGATGATCGGCCAGTGCTCTGGTCAGATTAGAATGGCAACAGTGATGGTACTGGCTTCCAGACAGCAGGTTTCCGGTATAAGGATCGCACCTTGTGCCAATTACATCATGAACCGAACCACCGTAGGCATCTATGCCATACCAGCCAAGGGTATCTTCAACGATTGTCGCCATCGGACGCATATGCGGAAAGCTGGACCACATCCGCTCTCCAATCGTTATGTGAGTGCCATGCAATGCGCGGGTTTTACCCGAATAAAAGCGCTCGGACAGATCATTCAGATTCCACAGGTTTAAATCGCCCACCTGCGGTCCTTCAGCTGATGTGATACGAAAGAAATGTCCCGCCGGAACTTCGAAACATCGCGCGTCCCGCGCGGGAACTAAAACCTCGCCAGTCTTTGACGCGCTTTTCCGCGCTGTTCGCAGAAGGTCAAGATCGGGTTTTGGCAATCCTTCGTTCGGGTAGCAGATTACTGGCGCTATCGCGCGACGAGCATCGGCATCAACAGGGGGGCGGGTGGAGTGTTCAAAGTCTGACATAACACTAAGAGTGGCGCAAAATCTGATCGCGGAAAACCCCGCATTGTATTGTCAATCCCGTTCAGGTTTCAGGCACAGTTTGGGCTGGGCATCGGTTGGGGATACAGCCCCGCAAAAGCTGCAGCGCCAAACGCCTTGCGTTTTGTGCAGTCGCCATCTGCAATCGCGCGACAGCGAAGATGTTCGCGCACGCCAGATGAAATAGGCAAACACACCACCAGCCAATACAAGTACTAGAACAGGCATCTTTCTGCCTTTCCGCCAGGAACAGGATATTCAAGTTTTGCACCGATCCTTCTTGCCAGGTTTCGGCAAATACCCGAATTATGCCTAAGTTCAGACCGCCCGATCGACCATCATTTTTTTGATTTCTGCGATTGCCTTGGCGGGATTTAGTCCCTTTGGACAAGTCTTTGCGCAGTTCATAATGGTGTGGCACCGATACAGTTTGAATGGATCTTCCAGCTCATCCAAGCGCTCACCTGTGGCTTCGTCCCGACTGTCGATGATCCAACGATAAGCGTGCAACAATGCAGCCGGCCCGAGGTATCGGTCGCCGTTCCACCAATAGCTGGGGCAAGAGGTCGAACAGCTTGCGCACATAACGCATTCGTAAAGGCCGTCTAGTTTCTCGCGGTCTTCAATTGACTGCTTCCATTCTTTTGCAGGGCGATTGGTTTTGGTTTCCAGCCAAGGCATGATCGAAGCATGCTGTGCATAAAAATGCGTCAGATCCGGGATCAAGTCCTTGATCACCGGCATATGTGGCAGTGGATAGATTTTAACGTCGCCTTTGATTTCATCCATTCCGTAGATACAGGCCAGAGTATTGATTCCATCAATATTCATGGCGCAGGAACCGCAAATCCCCTCACGGCAGGAGCGGCGGAAAGTCAGTGTCGGATCAATCTCGTTCTTGATCTTGATCAGCGCGTCCAAAACCATCGGACCACAGGTGTCCATGTCAACAAAATAGGTGTCGACACGCGGGTTCTGACCGTCGTCAGGGTTCCATCGGTAAATCTGGAATTTGCGGACATTGGTCGCGCCTTCCGGCTTGGGCCAGGTCTTGCCGGTGGTGATCCGGGAATTCTTGGGGAGGGTTAGTTGTACCATTAGTTCCTCTCCTTAGAACGTCCGCGCTTTGGGCGCGATTTTTGCCAAGCTAATGCCGCCTTCGTCCTCGGTCGTCAACGGATCGACAATGACAGGACGATAGCTAAGCTCAACTTTGTTGCCGTCAATGTGGCTGACGGTATGGACGCGCCAATTCTCATCATCACGTTCGGTAAAGTCCTCGTGGAAATGGGCGCCGCGGGACTCCTTACGCGCCTCTGCGCTTACGATAGTGGCCAGCGCGCTTGGCATCAGATTGGTCAGTTCCAGCGTTTCCATAAGGTCGCTGTTCCAAACAAGGCTGCGATCCGAAACCTTGATGTCATCCATTTTGGCCGCAATTGCGTTCATCTTTTCGACGCCTTCGGCCAATGTCTTGGAAGTCCGGAATACGGCCGCGTCATCTTGCATTGTTCGTTGCATCTCCAACCTGAGCTCTGCGGTCAGAACCGCACCGCTGGCGTTTCGAATAGCGTCAAAACGATCAAATGCCTTGTCTACAGACGCCTGGTTCAGAACTGGGTTCGGAGCGTCGGCATCCACAACCTTTCCCGCACGGATCGCCGCTGCACGGCCGAAGACAACCAAGTCAATCAGTGAGTTTGAACCCAGACGGTTCGCGCCGTGGACCGATGCACAACCGGCTTCACCCACTGCCATTAAACCCGGTACGACAGCTGTCGGGTCATCGGCTACCGGGTTCAGAACCTCGCCCCAATAGTTCGTCGGGATGCCGCCCATGTTGTAGTGAACGGTGGGAAGAACTGGGATAGGTTCTTTGGTCAAATCAACGCCTGCAAAAACACGAGCGGATTCTGATATCCCCGGAAGCCGCTGCGCCAACGTTTCCGGGGGCAGGTGGCTTAAGTTCAGGTGGATATGATCACCGTTTTCTCCGTGCCCTCGACCTTCACGGATTTCCATGGTCATTGAGCGTGAAACGTAGTCGCGGGCAGCCAAGTCTTTGTAGTGAGGCGCGTAACGTTCCATGAAACGCTCACCTTCCGAGTTGGTTAGGTACCCGCCCTCGCCGCGTGCTCCCTCTGTGATCAAGCAGCCCGAACCGTAAATGCCGGTTGGATGGAATTGAACAAATTCCATATCCTGCAGCGCCAGACCAGCTCGGGCAACCATTCCGCCGCCGTCACCGGTACAGGTATGCGCCGATGTGGCGCTGAAATAGGCTCGGCCATAGCCGCCTGTCGCCAGCACAACCATCTTGGCGTTGAACACATGCATCGTGCCATCGTCGAGCTTCCAGCAGACAACCCCCTGACACTGACCGTCTTCAGACATGATCAGATCGATGGCGAAATACTCAATGTAGAACTCAGCGTTATTTTTCAGGCTTTGACCGTACAATGTATGCAGAATCGCATGACCAGTCCGGTCAGCCGCGGCACATGTCCGCTGTACGGCGGGACCTTCGCCAAACTCGGTCGTGTGGCCACCAAATGGGCGCTGATAAATCTTGCCTTCTTCGGTACGGCTGAAGGGCACTCCATAGTGTTCGAGTTCGTAGACAGCCTTGGGCGCCTCACGAGCCAGATATTCCATGGCATCCGTATCACCCAACCAATCCGAACCTTTGACGGTATCGTACATGTGCCACTGCCAGTTATCTGGGCCCATGTTGGCGAGCGATGCCGCAATACCGCCTTGCGCAGCGACCGTGTGGGAACGGGTCGGAAATACCTTGGTCACGCAGGCTGTTCGCAATCCTTGTTCGGCCATACCTAGAGTCGCACGAAGACCTGCTCCGCCTGCCCCAACAACCACGACATCATATTCGTGGGTTTCATATTCATATGCAGTCATCTTTTTTGATCCTTACCGCGTAATTCACAAGGCAAGCTTGACAAGGGCGAACAGCCCCGCCGCCATCAGGGTGTAACCAAATGCTGCCACTGCCATAAGGCTCAGCTTTTCCGCGACGCCATGCACATAATCTTCAATTGCAACCTGCGCTTCTCGTACAAGGTGAAGTATGACAACCACCAGAGTCAGCCCTGTGATAATTGCAGGAAACGGGCGGCTGTAATATGCGACCACTTCTTCATAAGTGCCGCCGAGCCCATTGGCGAAAGTAAAAACAAACAGTGGAACCAAAAAGACAAGAGCAGTCGAGCTTGCCATCATCTGCCAATGATGATGGGTGCCGTGTCTGCCGGCCCCAGTTCCCAGCGCCCGTTTGCGGTCTGTGAGGTAACTTTGCATGGCCAAACTCCTTAAACCGCAAGTACTGTGACGAAAGTCAGAATGGTCGCCAAGATGAACATCCCGATCCCCAGCTTTTCCGAGACTTCAACATCGACGCAATATCCCAGGTCCCAGATTACATGCCGCAGCCGACCCAGCATGTGATAGTATATCGCCCAAGCAGCCAGGAACATCACCAGATCGCCAAGCCAGCTTCGCATTAAACCGTCAATAAAGTTAAATGCACTTTCACTGGTGGCGGCGGCCAGCAACCACCAAACGACAAAAAAGGAAACAGCCAGCGCGGCGATGCCAGTGATCCGAACCATGATGGATGACACAGACGTCATCTGTGGGCGGTATATCGAAAGATGTGGTGAAAGAGGGCGCTCGCCCCGATTTAAATCGGCCATGTCGGCTCCTTTTCATTTGGCTACCGATGGTTTTACTGTTTTTTGCTAGACTGTCACGTGCTGCGAATGCAAAAACCGTCAATTTAAACCGAAAAATACAGATAAAATGCTTATGTGATCACACAAAATATTCTCGTGATCACATAACAAATTCACTTAAATCAATGTTAGCGATTTCCGAAGTGTGGAAATGTGATCACGAATCTTTGGACTTTCAATCCAAATCCGCTGTTTGCTGCGTCACTTCGCGCAGCAACTTTTTTCTAATGCGTTCTGGGTAATCAGCAAATCCCGCAGCAGAAACTACAAATGCCCCTTCTCCAGCGATAACGTTCTCAAAGAAATATGCCGTCAGGTCCGGCTCACTTTCTTCGATTGCAATTGCATTCACAGTTATTCCACGGTCACGCAGCAAGTCGCGCAATTCGGATGGTTCGATACCTTCGTTGGATACACCATCACCTGACAGATCAATCAAATGGCGTGAACATTCGGACACCTCGTCAAACCGCGCCACAGTAACCGACAATGCCTCGCCAATAGCCGTCGAAAAGTTTCGCCAAACGCGTGGATCTGAGGCGACCTCGCTGGCAAAAGCATCTAGTGATGCAAAACTGTCAATCTTCGTCCAAGGTATCGTAATTCTTTGGCGAGAACTACCTGTCCACTGAATCAACATCAATTGCGACTTACCCCTGACTAAAGCTTCAGACACCACCGGGTCGCGCAGCCCCGCCGCCAACCCATCCATCTGAATCCTGTATTCAGTGGAATCGACCGAGCCAGATACATCAACAGCCAGGGCCAATGCCAGATCGCATGCGAGGGCCGGAGTCGCACTCAAGATTGCCAAAGTAGCCGCGCGCAATATTTGCATTTTGCAACCCTAACACAGTTGAAGGTTCGGCAATTCAATTTCCTGTCAGGCAGACATTTAAACTGTAAGTCAAAAACCGCTCGATACGCGGTGGCCTCAAGACTGATCGAGGGATGCTTAGTCATCCGTTGAAACGTTCAGTCTCTGCAAGGAAAACTATTTTGGCATTAGCGCCCAGACATCCAAATCGAGCAAGACTTGTGGCAGGTAACGCCCGTCTTCGCTCTTTAATTCGAACGGAGCGCCGCCGTTGTTTGCTACAAGACGAAGTCGTATTGCACCCACGCCAGGAACGTCTGTATCTGCCTTGTCCAACACCTCAGACCAAGCCTTGATGGTCTGACCCGCGAAACACGGGTTTGCATGCGCGCCACCGTTGAGACCCACGATCATTTGCGCATTGGCCAAGCCGTTATATGACAAGGCCCGCGCCATCGAAATCACATGGCCACCATAAATCAACCTCCCCTCTGGTCGGAAAGTCAGATCAAAGTGGACTTTGGCCGTGTTCTGCCAAAGGCGAGTTGCCAACATGTGCTCGGCCTCTTCAACAGTCACACCGTCAACATGATCTATAGTTTCACCAATCGCATAGTCGCCCCAGCGATGTGTTTCGCCTGCTTGCAAGAAATTGTAGTTCGAAAAATCCAATCCCTTTGGTACAACAAGGTCCTGAGCTGAAAGCGCCTTGTTAAGTTCGGGTATGACCGTTTCAGGCGCAGGGGCATCCAGATTCGATTTCCTCACCATGACCCAGCGGACGTATTCAATGACTACTTCTTCTCGTTGGTTTAAGCCTTTGGTACGCACCCAAACGACACCCGTTTTGCCGTTCGAATTTTGCTTTAGTCCGATCACCTCGGACTCTGACCGCAGTGTGTCGCCGGGGTGGACAGGACCCAGCCAGCGTCCTTCGGCATAACCCAAATTGGCCACAGCGTTCAACGAAACGTCGGGTACTGTCTTGCCAAAAACCACGTGAAATGCCGCCAGATCATCAACAGGGCTTTGTGGCAAGCCACATGACCGCGCAAATTCGTCTGAAGAATAGAGAGCATGACGCGACGGATAGAGCGCATGGTACAGGGCGCGTTCACCATTGGTGACAGTTCGCGGCACAGGGTGGTGCAGGACCTGCCCCACGGCGTAGTCCTCAAAGAACCGACCGGGGTTGGTTTTTGCCATTATTGTTGTCCCAATTTCATTTCAGGGGAATAATCAGCCGCAATCTCTTTGGTCACGGCCTGCCCGCAACGCATCACCTTGCTGGTTGCGTCATAGGCATAGGTGGGATCCCCATACAATTCCCAACCTTTGGCCAACGCTTCGGATACCTTGTGGCAGAACGCCGAGGTGTCCTCTTCTGTCAATAAACGATAAAGCTTGGCCATGGCCTCAACCTTCTATGATGCAAACGGGGAAGGACCGACCAGCCCGTGAATGTATCCCACGACACCCAAAAGCACGATGGAACCGACAAAGAACATCGCGTCTTTGCCGTAGGTGCCAGGCTCGCCGGGCGTCCACTCGGGTTCGGCACGATTGATGACAATCACCTCGACTACAGCCCAAGCTAACAGCCCTCCGAACAGCACGATCGAGGCTAGGTCGCCGTTGACTAACAGATGAGCGAATGCCCACAGTTTGAAGCCAGCCAACATTGGGTGACGAACGTTGCTCAGCAAACGCCCTTTTTGGCCTGCCGGACTCATAAGATAGAAAGCGATTAGAACAAGAAGGTTGTTGATGTGAACCATAAAGGACGGCGGCGCCCAGACATGAATGTAATCAGTCATGCGGTAGCCGAAGATCATCAGAAGGATCGAAACGACCAACGCCAAGGCGACTACGCCCTTGCCTGCATCACCAAGAGCTGCGCGCTTTTCTGGCATAATACGTTTGAACAGATGCGCAGCCCACCATAGGGCCACACCAAGGATCAGAAGAAAAAAGCCCATGCTGGCCTACCCCGCTTGCAATTCTGAAATCGCCTCTGCTTTTGCCAGAATTTCACGTGCAGTTACAATGTGCAGGTTTTCTACGATCTTCCCATCAACGACGGCAACGCCCAATCCCTGTGCCTCGACCTCTTCAAAGGCGGCAATCTGACGTCGGGCCAAGTCGACCTCTGCATCCGAAGGCGCGAAAGCTGAATTCGCAATTTCAACCTGCGCAGGATGAATAAGTGTCTTGCCATCGAAACCCATAGCGCGACCTTGATCACACTCTGCCGCCAAGCCGTCGTCATCCTTGAAGGCGTTATAAACGCCATCGACAATAATCAGGCTCTCAGCCTTTGCAGCCAGCAGACACAATCCCAGCGAGGTCATCAGCGGCAAGCGGTCGGGTTGAAAGCGGGTTTGCAACTCTTTTGCCAGATCGTTGGTGCCCATGACGAACCCTGCCACGAGTGGATGGGCCGCAATTTCCGCCGCGTTCAGCATCCCTCGTGGCGTTTCCATCATTGCCCAGATCGGCAGATCACCTGTGATTGTCGACAACGCCTGTACATCCGACGCTGAGTTCACTTTCGGCAACAGAACTACGTCAGCATCCATTTCGCGAACGGCTAAAGCATCCGCACGCCCCCATTCGGTATCCAAACCGTTGATCCGTACGATTTTGACACGTGAACCGTACCCTCCTGCAATCAGTGCGGCTTTTAAAGTTTCACGAGCATTTTCTTTTTCATCTGCCGCGACTGCGTCCTCAAGGTCGAAAATAATTGCGTCCACTGACAGTGAGCGCGCTTTTTCCAAGGCCCGCTCTTTCGAGCCTGGAATGTATAGAACGGAACGGTACGGACGTTGACGGGGATCCACCGGCTTCTCCCTTGGTAATAAAGTTGCGCGAAATGGGGCATTTTTTGACGGAAAGTTCAAGCGCAAAATTGCCGCGTCGCAGCATCCAAGCTTTCTGCGGGGCAACACGCGATGCATGTTAAGGATTTCTCACACATGCGCTCCCGTCCTAATACTCTTACAACATTGGAATTTCGAAAAGCGATTTCGGTTATGGCGGAAACTTCGTTCTTTTGACCCAGTCAGCGCACCATTTATGCGTCAATCCGCACCTTCAGGTTAATGCATCCCATATCAATTTCGTGCCCGTGATCGTCAACAATACGTAAGCGATCATAAAGAAAAGTCGTTCAGAGATCATCCAATGCGCCCGAACGCCCAGCCAAGCACCTAAAATCGCAAATGGCGCAAGCAACAAATCAGCCCACGCGGTATGCCAAGTGAACATCCCCAAATAGGCATAGGGAACAAATTTTGCGATATTGATAACCCAGAAAACCAAAACCGTGCAGGCCTGAAACTCTGTCTTGGTCAGGCGCTGGGACAGAAGATAAACAGCGGCTGGTGGGCCGCCAGCGTGGCTAACAAAGCTGGTGAAACCAGCGACAAGCCCAGCGAATATTCCAACCGAAGGTGGCAATTTTTGCCTGAAACCGTTGATCCAGCCATTGGATTGAGAAACATGCCAGGCAACGAAACCAACCGAAATTCCGCCTATCAAAAGACGCAGGAAATCATCATCTGTCACCCCGAAAAAAATCGCTCCCAGGGCGACTCCCGGGACCGCGCCCAGCATCAACAGGCGCGCTTCTGGCCAACTCCAACGGTTCCAAAAGGGTCCAAGCGTGGCGACATCAATTACCATTAATAGTGGCAACATCAGGGCCAGCGCCTGTCCCGGCGTCAAAATCAAAGCTAGAATCGACGCCGATGCAAACGCAACGCCCGAGCCGAATCCGCCCTTTGAAATACCTGCAAAGATCACGGCCGGAATAGCCACAGCGAAAAACATCAGGTTCATTTCGAACATGCAACGCCCCGGAATCGGCCTGTGTCATTGGCCATTTAGCGCATCAAGCTTGATCGTTGCAAACAGTATGCGGTCGCATGCCGCGCTGCTCGACCCTTGCGCACGGCGGCTTAACCGACTAGCAAAATCTCGATTTTAAAACCGACCGGAGATATTCCAAATGGCCAGACCCAAGATTGCGCTGATCGGCGCGGGGAACATCGGCGGCACGCTTGCGCATCTTGCTGCTGTCAAAGAGCTGGGTGATGTTGTCCTGTTTGACATCGCAGAGGGGTTGCCGCAGGGCAAAGCGCTCGACATAGCCGAATCCGGCCCATCAGAAGGATTTGACGCAGCATTGTCAGGCACCAGTGACTATGCCGATATCGCTGGCGCAGATGTATGCATCGTGACTGCAGGCGTTGCCCGCAAACCAGGGATGAGCCGCGATGACTTGCTGGGCATCAACCTGAAAGTCATGAAGTCGGTCGGTGAAGGCATTGCTGCGCATGCACCCGACGCGTTCGTGATCTGCATCACCAACCCGTTGGACGCGATGGTGTGGGCTTTGCGCGAGTTTTCGGGCCTTCCACACAATAAAGTATGCGGCATGGCTGGTGTCTTGGACTCTGCTCGTTTCGCTCATTTCCTCGCGGAAGAATTTAATGTGTCCATGCGTGATGTGACTGCATTTGTTCTGGGCGGACACGGTGACACAATGGTACCGTCAGTTCGTTATACGACAGTTGCCGGAATTCCTCTGCCCGACTTGGTGGAAATGGGATGGACTACTCAAGAAAAACTTGATGCAATTGTCCAGCGTACCCGCGACGGTGGAGCTGAGATCGTCGGTCTTCTTAAAACCGGCTCTGCCTATTATGCGCCGGCCACATCCGCAATTGAAATGGCCGAAGCCTATCTTAAAGACCAGAAACGCGTATTGCCCTGTGCGGCTTATTGCAATGGCGAACTTGGCGTCAAAGGTCTGTACGTCGGCGTCCCGACAGTAATCGGCGCCGGAGGTATCGAGCGAATCGTGGACATCAAGCTGAACGACGACGAACAGGCTGGTTTCAATAATTCTGTAAACGCGGTGAAGGGCCTGATCGAGGCTTGCAAGGGCATCGACAGCTCTTTGGCCTGATCCGGCTTCCATGGCATTTACCAAACCGGCCTTATTGGGCCGGTTTTCTTTTTGGCTTCTGCTGAATTTTGACACCCATCACATTTGGGAAAGGGTCGCGGAAACGCTGAGATTTGGATATGAAACCACCTTTCCACGGTGAAGATATCGAATCATGCCATGGTCGAAAGATCTTTGTGATCACACCCTAAAATACTGTGATCACAAATATGAAAAATCTTCAGCAAATTCCCGTGACAAATAAAAAAACTCTTTAAACTTGGCCACTAGACACGCCTATAACGGTTTAATCGTAGTCAGACGGGACAGTTTCGATGAACATTCACGAATATCAGGCCAAAGCTCTCTTACGCAGCTATGGCGCTCCGGTGTCCGATGGTCGCGCTGTTTTGCGCGCCGAGGAAGCCAAAACCGCAGCCGGAGAACTGGATGGCCCACTTTGGGTTGTTAAAGCACAAATCCACGCAGGTGGCCGCGGTAAAGGCTCTTTCAAGGAGACCGACGCAGGCGAAAAAGGTGGTGTCCGTCTGACCAAATCAGTCGAAGAAGCCGCAGAAGAAGCCAAAAAGATGCTGGGTCGCACGTTGGTCACGCATCAGACAGGTCCCGCGGGAAAGCAAGTCAATCGCATTTATATCGAAGCTGGTTCGGGTATCGAACGCGAGCTTTATCTCGCCTTGTTGGTGGATCGTCAGACCAGTCGCATCTCGTTTGTCTGTTCGACCGAAGGCGGCATGGACATTGAAGAAGTGGCTGCTGCAACGCCAGAAAAAATATTGTCTTTCTCGGTTGATCCCGCCACCGGCTACCAGCCTTATCATGGTCGCCGCATCGCATTCTCGCTGGGACTGGAGGGCGCGCAAGTCAAACAGTGCGTCAAACTGATGAGTCAGCTCTACTCCGCCTTCGTCGAAAAAGACATGGAGATGTTGGAGATCAACCCACTAATCATCTCGGACAAAGGTGATCTAAAGGTTCTTGACGCCAAGGTCGGATTTGATGGTAACGCAGTTTACCGTCACCCTGACATTGCTGAGCTGCGCGACACAACCGAAGAAGACCCAAAAGAATTGGAAGCCTCCAAGTACGACCTGAACTACATCGCGCTGGATGGTGAAATTGGGTGCATGGTGAACGGCGCGGGCTTGGCCATGGCAACGATGGACATCATCAAACTCTATGGTGCCGAACCTGCGAATTTCCTCGATGTGGGCGGTGGCGCCACGAAGGAGAAAGTGACTGAGGCATTCAAAATCATTACCTCGGACCCGAACGTCAAAGGAATTCTGGTCAACATATTTGGCGGCATCATGCGCTGTGACGTCATCGCCGAGGGCGTAGTGGCTGCGGTGAAGGAAGTCGGCCTGAAGGTTCCGCTGGTCGTGCGTCTGGAAGGCACGAATGTCGAGAAAGGCAAAGAGATCATCAACACCTCTGGCCTGGACGTGATCGCAGCGGACAACCTGAAAGACGGCGCCGAGAAGATAGTTAAGGCGGTCAAAGGCTAATTCCATGAGGTAGGCCTCGGCCCACCTTTTTCGAAGAATTCTGGCTGGCCAATGCCAGCCTAAAACAGGAGAACGCCAAATGGCAGTCCTCATCGACGAAAATACCAAAGTGATCTGTCAGGGCTTTACCGGCTCGCAGGGCACATTCCACAGCGAACAGGCCATCGCTTATGGCACCAAGATGGTCGGCGGCGTGACCCCCGGTAAGGGTGGAATGACCCATCTTGATCTGCCTGTCTTCAACTCGGTCCACGAAGCCAAAGCCGTGACCCAAGCAAACGCCAGCGTGATCTATGTTCCGCCGCCGTTTGCCGCGGATTCGATCCTTGAGGCGATCGACGCCGAGATGGAAGTCATCGTCTGCATCACCGAAGGTATCCCGGTTCTGGACATGATGACGGTGAAGCGGGCGCTTGAGGGTTCGAAATCGCGACTTGTTGGCCCGAACTGTCCTGGTGTCATCACACCCGACGCATGCAAGATCGGCATTATGCCCGGTCACATCCACAAACGCGGCTCGGTTGGCGTTGTCTCGCGTTCGGGCACGTTGACTTATGAGGCAGTCAAGCAAACCACTGATGTCGGTTTGGGTCAGTCCACTTGTGTCGGTATCG